>NZ_CEYLVT010000261.1:0-9605 GCF_982860115.1 Moorena sp. | reverse complement strand
AGGTCATACAGATTCTGTCAATGATATCGCTTTTAGTCGAGATGGCAAACAGATTCTCAGTGGCAGTGACGACAACACAGTGCGTTTGTGGCGGGGTGGAAATTGGAAAGATTGGTTAAAAGAGGGATGTGATCAGCTGCAACTTCATCCTGACCTCGTTGCACCTCAAAATAATAAAGCAGGAGAAGCTTGTCTTAAGTATGCCAGTTGGGAAGATAAAGCGAAAGCAGACTTTCTGGTGAGACAAGGTCGGGCTTTTATTTCACAAAAAGAGCCAAATATCAAGAGTGCTATTAAAAAATTTAAAAAAGCACAAAAACTCAATCCTGACATCGACCTCAACACAGATACAAAGGAAATAGATAAAGATCCTAAAATAGTAGCGCACTTCTTAGCCGCACTAGCTAAGGTCCAATTTGGAGCGATACTAGCAAGAGAGGGGAAAATCAAGGAGGCTATTTCTGCCTATCAAGAAGCGCAAAAACTCAATCAAGAAGCGCAAACACTCTATCCTGACATCGACCTCAATCCATTAACAAAGGAAATAGATAAAGACCCTAAAAAAGTGGCGCAACAGTTAGCGACAGAAGGGAAGGTAGAACAGGGTATGTTGCTAGCAATACAACAGAGAATAGAGCAGGCTATTTCTGCCTATCAAGAAGCGCAAAAACTCAATCCTGACATCGACCTCAATCCAAATACAGAGGAAATAGATAAAGACCCTAAAACAGTAGCGCAACAGTTAGCCGCACAAGCTGCCGCAGAAGCTAAGCTATACCTTGGAATGATACTAGTAATAGAGGGGGAAATCAAGGAGGCTATTTCTGTCTATCAAGAAGCGCAAAAACTCAATCCTGACATCGACCTCAATCCATTAACAAAGGAAATAGATAAAGACCCCAAAAAAGTAGTGGAACAGTTAGCCTTAGACTCGGAATAATCACATGCCTGTAGGTACTCAAGCCATGGCCTAAAGGCCACGCTACGCGAACCGCTCATGGGGTGCCTACCAACTAAATATATTACCATTAGGGCGTTGCTGAATCAAGGAATGAATGCGCGATCATCTGGTTTTGGTCAAGCCCCCTAAATCCCCCACCCCAACTTTGCGGTGCGCGCACCGGGAGGGACTTTGAGGTTGAGAATCGTACCTCATAAATCCTAGAAACGCTATATCATAGTGCCAGTCTCAGGGATTCTGTATGATTAAACCAAGGGGTAGTAATGGCTGACTCTTACTTAATTTATCTTGATGTTTGTTGCTTAAATCGTCCTTTTGATGATTGGCGACAAGATAGAATTCGATTAGAAGGACAAACAATTCTAGATATTTTTCAGCGGTTTTATTCAGAAGAATGGAAGCTGGTAAGTAGTGAAGCTATAGAAGCAGAATTAAACCGAATGGTTAATCTTGACAAACTAGACAGGATTAGAAAATTATTACAGGTTGCTGAAAATAAAATAATTTTAACCGATGAAATAGATAAACGTTCTCAAGAAATAGAAAAGTTAGGATTTGGTTTGTATGATTCTTTTCATATTGCTTGCGCTGAAACGGCTAAGGTAGATGTATTATTGACAACGGATGATAGATTGCTCAAGAAAGCAATTAAGTATAGCCATCTCTTAAAAGTAAAATTAGATAATCCTGTCACTTGGTTAATGAACACTTTTGTATTAAAAGGAAATAACAACAATGACACCAATTGAATTAAGACAAAAAGGGTATTATGCCTTAGTTAAGGAATTAGGGCAAGTTGATACAATTCGTTTTTTACAAGATGTAGGATGGGGTTTTGGTGATTATACTCAAGAACGTCAACAGTCTTTAAAAAATGTGACAAGATCTGATTTTTGGCAAGATATTCAAGAAATTAGAGCCAAAAAAGACCTTGACAATCAATGATTCTGTTGTTGCCAGCGATCGCTTCCGCGCTTATGGGATTTGCCGTAGGCCACGCCAAAGGCGATGGGCGAAGCCCCGCTTTCAGCGATCGCATTCTCGTTAATCTTAGTTGAGAAGTAGTGCGATCGCCTCTCGTAGATCCACCACCGTTACTCCCTCTAATATCTGACCGTAAAACGAACCAAAATGCTTCTTATCACCCGTTACCAAAAGGTCTGCCCTATTCTCTACTGCTGTCGCTAAAATAGGAGCATCTTTCCAAGGTAGCCCCATCTCCATGGCCCAATTAACTCGTGAAACCGGTGCTTCTCCAACAATAATTAGTTTGGGGATTAAATCCCGTTCCAATCGTGTCAAAGCTTCGGGATACTTAGCTGTAATGTTACGCCGTGTTTCTTCCAAGGGGTGAGGCGATGTTAGCAAAGCACAATACCCAGCAGAAGCTAACTCAAACAAAACGTTACAGCGACCATCAGGACTAATAGCGGCTGCAAAGATTACATTGGCATCCAGAAACACGCGCATGTATCTTTCCTACTCACCATCTTTAAGTTGGCCCATTAGCTGTTCAGCTTCTTCGTTAGTTAAGCGATCGCCTGATAAAAACTCGTCAATCCGTTCCTCTGTATACATCTCAATCGGATACACTCCCGCAGGACGCAATATAATTCCACCATCAGCAGTAGTTTCTACCAGTAGCATAGTGTCACCCTCCAACCCTAGACGCTTGAGAATTGCTTTAGGAATAGAGAGTTGACCTTTTTTTCCTAGCTTGATGAGTTCCATAATTCCAAATAACCATAATCCGGCAAACCCGACTTTAAGTCAATAGTAATCTATAGCATTTGTATTTGAGTTGTGAACACAATCTCTGTCTTGATGCAGCGCGGTCTTGGGGGAAACCCCCGCAGGTCGGCGCTGCATTGCTTAGGTAAAGGCAAGAGGCAACAGGCAAGAGGCAAGAGAGTATAATATATAATTTAATTTCAGGATAATTACCCTTAATCAAAATTTCCCACACTTCCCACGCGCCCCCGCCCCTCTCCCCACACTTCCCACCCTACCGACTCCCGACTCCCTACTCCCTCAAACCCGGATTATTCAACTGCTTCATAAAAAACTCTTCCAATGAAGGACGATTTAAAGTCATATTCATCAATTGGGCATCCATCAGTCTCAGAGAAGCTATAAACTCTTGGGGTTCCCCTCGCAATTGACCGTACCAGCAGTCATCCTCAAATTCCAATTCCATCAGCCACCGTTTGATAATCTCTATATTCCCACCTTTGCCTTTAACTCGGTAGGTGTTATCGGTACCCAAAAGTTCATCTAACCCTCCCATACAAATTAATTCCCCATTAGCGAGAATCGCGATGCGATCGCATATTTTCTCCACATCTGACAAGACATGGCTGTTGAAGAAAATAGTCTTGCCTTGAGCTTTCAGAGACATAATAATTTCCCGGATTTGGTAGCGTCCCATGGGGTCAAGACCGGACATGGGTTCATCGAGAAATACTACTTCTGGGTTATTAATCAGAGCCTGGGCCATACCGATGCGCTGGAGCATCCCTTTAGAATACTGACGTAGTTGTTTCTTTCGTGCAGCTGATTGGGACAATCCTACGAGTTCTAACAGCCGAGGAATACGTTTACGTTTTACCTGATGGGGAATTTGAAATAGTCCAGCGGTAAAGTGCAAAAATTCCCAGCCGGTGAGATAGTCATAGAAGTAAGGGTTTTCTGGTAAGTAACCGATGCGCTGCTTGACCTTAACATTACCAAGGGGATGTCCCAGTAACCATCCTTCTCCGTCAGTAGGACGGACAATTCCTAGTAAGGTTTTTAACAGGGTAGTTTTCCCGGCTCCATTTGGACCGAGTAATCCAAAGGTTTCTCCCTGATAGACGGTTAGGGAGCAATTTTTCAGGGATTCAATTTTTTGATTGAGCCAGAAGCCGGTGCGGTAAACTTTGCGCAGTTGGGAGGTCTGAACCACTGGGATTGGTTCAGAGGTGGTGAGTTGGGGGGGTAAAGTGAGAGTAGATTGCTCCATCCTGTTGCTAAGAAATGAGGGATATAATCTATATTTATTTATTCCCTATTTTGGTGACGTTTGTATCTATTTTTAATAAAATCCATGATAGCTAATCGGGTAGAGCCTGGCTGAATGTTTACGGTCTGTCTTGCTGGATCACTCTTGAGCCAAAAAGTCTACTAACTGCTGACCAACCTCAGGATTGTATAAGCGTAAGTAATTCCAGTAATTACCCAAAACTTGCTTGACATAGTTTCTGGTTTCACCAAAGGGTATAGTTTCCACAAACTCATCTAAATCAATGGGTTCATTTCCCTTTAGCCATTTCCCTACATTACCTTGACCAGCATTGTAACTAGCAATGGCGAATGCGGAGTTATCCTCATACACCCGATGGCTATGGGCGAGAAACCAGGTTCCTAGTTTAATATTATCGTTGGGATTATCGAGTTTATAGTCGTTAAAATTGATGGATTGCCCTACCCAAGCTGCTGTACTGGGCAACATTTGCATTAAGCCCATGGCACCAGCAACTGATGTAATGTTTGGCTCAAATCGGGACTCTTGACGCATTAAGGATATAACCAGTAGAGGATTAATGTTACGCTGTTTTGACTCAGTTTCGATTATCTCTATATAGGGAAAGGGATAGAGGGCTTGCCAGTAAGCCGGTTTTTCGGTGATTTTCTGGTACTGCTCCTGTTCTTGGGAGGTTTCTCGGTCTTCGAGGGTCTCTACCAGGGAAATTCCTTTTAGGTATTCTCCCATCGCCAGCCTGAACAAGCCATCAGTAAACTGTTGGGGCACAGTGGGCTTGAGGCGAGTTTGAAATTCCCCTTGCCATAGGCTCCAAGCATCCTGGTCTTGACCAAGCTGATACAATTCCTTCAAAGCTGCTGAGCCCACAGGTAACTCGGGTCGCACCGTTGGCCAGTTTATAGTCAGAGATGCCTGGCGCAGTGTGCTAAAGTCTCCCACATCCCAACCCAACTGTACCGCTGAGCGCCAAGCATAGTAAGATTGAATATGGTTGGTAATCACCTGCTTAAAGGCTGCTTCCGCTTCTTGCTTCCGTCCTAGCTGAGTTGCCCACTTTCCCGACCAAAACCCCGCTCTACGGGCGATCAGACTTTCGGGATTATCCTTAAGGATAGGCTGAACGTTATGCCAAGCTGTCAGGATGTCTCCATTTTGTGCAGCCTCTTGAGCTATCTGCCAGCGATAGTCCGCTGCCGCATCAGAATTGCTATAGTTGTCGATTAATAATTGATAGGCTTGCTCAGCAGCGTTGGGACTTTGGAGTTGTTCGAGAGTTTTGGCTTTGGCCAAAAGTGCCTCAGCAGCTCGGTCAGGAAAGCGATCAATAACTTGGTCGAAATAGGGTATCTTGTCAATGGGTGGTTCTAGTGCAGCGAGTTGGAGATAAGCTAAGGCAGTTTCCTTAGCATCGGGAAATTCTTCGACCATCTTTTTATAGGCCAGTTTCGCTGCTTTGGGCTTTTGGGCATACTGAAGTGCTCTAGCCCCTAGGTAGGTATGCTTAGGTAATGGTGTAGTATTGGCATAAGCAGCACTGGCTTGAGCATATTTGCGGTCTTTCCAATAGGCTAATGCGATCGCTTCCCAATCTTTCGGCTGGATTATAGCACGATTCTTCTCATCGACCGATTTACCATAGTTACTCACTAGTTTATCTAGCACTAGGGTAACCTCTGGTTGGTCAAAGGTATACCTGGCTAATAACAGCATCAGTTCAGGTTGATTGGGCTGATCCTTAAGCTTTTGCTGGATTAATTCAATGATGCGAGGATGAGAAGGATAGTTTTTCAGTGCTCGTTCCCAGTATTTTGGCTCTTCCGCAGAGAAGTCATACATCTGCTGTATTTTTGCCAACCAGGGCTGCTCAGAACTCCAGATGGTGCTAGCATATTTCGGAGCAATAGATTCCTGTTCTGGTTTGCGGTAGGGTGAATCATCGGACAAGAAGGCATACAACGCTTCAGCTGCCACTGGCTGATTACCATAGCGTTGGAGTAACTCCTGCCAAGTTTCTTGGGCTTGAGTTTTGTCCCCAGTGAGTTGGTAAGCCTGTGCTCGTTTGAGCACAATATGTCCGGCTATTACTGGATATTCCCACTCTAATTTATCTAACCAACGCAATGCCTCCCTTCCCTGCTGCCCAGCTATGGCATCAACGGCCAATAGGTAACGAGCACGGCCACGATTGAGGGATTTTGGTCCAATTGCGATCGCTTCGAGTTGTGCCACCCGCTCCTGGGGGGATTGGGATGCTAGTTTTAGTACTGTAGTGTCCTTGGGATTTCTGCGTCCCATGATTTGCTGGGGCAGCAACACTACCCAACTGGTTAATCCTACGGGATTCTTGCGATCACTCAACACGAAGATGGTGATCGAGATCAGCAGTAGGCTCAATCCCACACTAGACGCTAGTAGGATTTGTCGTCTGCTACGCTGGCGCGATTGCTGGCCCAATAAAGGATAGTAGCGGGAGAATTTCAAACGTGACCGTTTCATAGAGCCTCCTGGTGATGCACGTCCATAGTAGGATTAGATTTTGGGAATAGAAAGCTCTGTGACAACCGTACTGTGATTTGATAGAAGACTTATGGAACGCGGAAAAATAGTCGCTATTATAACTGGAGCTATATCGATATTGCTAGCGATCGCTTACTTAATTATTGTCCAGCTGCTAGATTTTCGAGGAGAGATGATCCCTGCTCCAGTTAGCCAATCATTAGACTGGGGATATTGGATGGGATATTTTTACCCAGGTATTGCGCAATGGTTAATCTCTTAATCATCAGTGAGTGTAAATAAAACTCCCTGGCGTAAACGCACAGCGATCCTAGGGCAAGAGAAATACTATTCCCTTGCCGGATCCTTGCCCCAGGTAATAATCTGCCCTGTGGCGAACGCTGTCTCTATTTGGCTGTATCCCGCAGTGCTGCCAGCACCGTCTCATGAATCACACCATTGCTGACAACCACACCCTGATTTTCAACTAGCTTAGAACCGATAGAAAAGTTCAGGGGTTTGCCATGCATATCTGTAACAACCCCACCAGCTTCCTCCACAACAATGGTGCCTGCAGCATGGTCCCAAATTTTCTCACGGTAGTTGGGAGACTTCGCGGACGGTAAACGTAGGTAAAGGGCTGCTTGACCAGAGGCAACCGCACCATACTTAGCCTGAGAATCCATCCGCAGGGAGTCTGCAGTAATTCCCACCGCCTTAGCTACAAAATCTTGCCGAGAATGGTCCCCATGACCAGATTCCACGCTTTCGACGAACCGGAGTTCTGCTGTATTCTCAGCATCAGTCACTTGAATCGATTGGGGTTCCCCACCACTAATAGGTACCATGGTTGCTCCCTGACCCCGTACTGCCACAAATAGAACACCCCGCTCCCCATCTGGTTGTGCTAGGTTCACGGGTAACGCTGGGCAAGCTAGCACTCCTACTTTCACTTCACCTTGTTCTACCAAAGCCAAGGCTACGGCATATTGATCATTACGCAGAAACCCTTTGGTGCCATCAATCGGGTCTAAGGTCCAGTAGCGAGGTCCAATCTCACCATTGCCTCGATTAATCCAACTAACCACTGCTTCAGGAGTAGCATCATTAGTGACAGATTCTACATAACTGGTTACCTGTGCCAACTGATTTGCCATAGTTGGTTCCACCAAATCAGCAGCATCTTCTTCGCCCACTACTGGGTCATCAGGAAAGGCTTGGGCAAGTAAGCGGCAAATCACTGCCTGAGACCCATAATCGGCAACAGTGACAGGGCTTTTGTCACTTTTTTCCATAGCTTCAGTCACCCGTTCACTCCGGACTTGCTCACAAATTTTGGCAGCGGCTAAGGCTGCCTCAATGGCAACCTGTTTCTCTTGTTGATAAGACATTTTAAATAACTGCTCCTAAGGGTGAAAAGATTTTTGGAAGGTTTTTTTTAGTCATGGGTAATAGGTATAGCTAATAGCTAATAAACCCTTAAGTAATCAAAATTAGTAATTAGAGATTACCTATTACTGACTAGGAACTCCATTGCTGGCATCTTAGCTAGGAAATTCCGGATTCAGAGGAAATTACCAGGGAATTAACTAAGAGCAGTAATCGAGGTACAACAATAATGTATTTCATCCGAATCATCTGTGCCATTTTCCTGCCACCACTAGGTGTGTTCTTGCAAGTGAGTTTTGGCAAGTCCTTTTGGCTTAATATTCTGTTAATGGTATTGGGTATCATAGTAGGCACTCAATTTGGTTTTCCCAAATATGGTGTAGTGCCTGCCATACTCCATGCGGTATGGGTGACTGCTAATCAATATCAGGATTAAACTGTTTACTAGGGACGGGGTCCCTAACCGAACACAAAACAGGGATTATAGGTCCGGTAACCCGGCTCTAAGACTAGAATAATTTGGTAAGCATTCAGCTATCAGCATTCAGCTATCAGCATTCAGCTAATGGGCTACGCGCACGCTACTTGAGATGCTATCAGCTAAAGGCTTGTAGCCACGCTACGGTAACAGTTTCTCCCCATAGCGTGAGCCTTGGCCTATGGCCACGCTACGCGAATGGCTGACGGCTGACGGCACCTCAAGTAGCGATGCAGCGCCGACCTGCGGGGGTTTCCCCCACTCGCGCTTTGCATGGCTGACAGCGTGAGCTTTTAGCTCACGGCTGAATGCTTACATAATTTGGCACAATGGAAGTGAGTACGCGCTCAAGAGTGCTTAAGCCAATCAGCCTTGTCGTAACAAACACCAAAGGTATACCAGAATGGATTTAATTAGGATTTTATGTGCTATTTTCCTGCCACCACTGGGAGTATTTTTGCAAGTGGGTTAAGACGCTGGCCCTTTTGGATAAATATCCTTTTAACCCTATTGGGGTATATTCCAGGAATTATCCATGCCGTTTGGGTGATTGCCAACAGATAAAATAAAGGATTAAACTGACTACAAATGTACAGTTCAAAACAATCATCCCAACCTGTGAAGTATAAGGCTTTGAACTATCAGGGAGTCTACCCCTGCCCAGTCTGTCGTGTGGGTCAGATTCAAAATTTATCATTAATGGAAGCTTTTGCCTGTCACGAGTGCCGCCACATTTTTACCGCTGATCTCGAAAGGCAAATACTCAAAATAACCGATCGGCAGCCCCCAATGACCTGGCACTGGAATGGCAAAAAGTGGACAGGGGCTCATCTAGAGGGGGTTGAATGGGGATGGGTAAACTGGTTCTTAGCTTTGGCATTTGTAGTTTGTCCAACCACTTTAATTGGGGCAGCCGTTTATATGTTTCCGCCTGCCCCAGATAGTCCTATATCTTGGCTTCCAGCTGCTTGGGTAGGGTTAACGTTTTTCTGCCATTTAGCAATTGTTGTCTGGTTAGTGATGGAATTTTATCAATTTCCAGTTTGGGAGTACTTGAGAATTGGACGGCAGCGAATTATGGGTCGTTAGTTCTGTTAAGTAACTTTAAAATAGTGCTGATTATTGTTAAAAAGAACACGCTTAGATTTTAATCCTTTATAATTTATAATTCTTAATGGTAAGAGCGCACCTTTGAATAAAATAAGCTGACGGCACCTCAAGTAGCGATGCAGCGCCGACCTGCGGGGGTTTCCCCCACT
>NZ_CEYLVT010000260.1:0-9637 GCF_982860115.1 Moorena sp. | reverse complement strand
AATAGGCAATAGGCAATAGGCAATAGGCAATAGGCAATAGGCAATAGGCAATAGTTAATCAACAACTATATAGTAATTTTTGGTAATCTCAAAAACTGTAATCCTTGTCTTGATGCAGTCGCTATGATAATTTTTTGGTGTGAGCATAAATCAGTATTGATTTTGATGATATAGTTAAAAATGGCATCTAGATGATTCAGGTTTAATAGTCAGAAGGTAATTAATAATAAATTAGGATTAGATCATATTTTTAGTTACTTTGTATTTATCAATCAAGAAGTTAACTGTAAAATTTTGATAAAAAATGCCCTAAGTTAGTCAGTATATCAGTTATTAGTAACTGGGGTATTTTTAGGCTTGTTTGGTAATCGATAAAACGATAAACAGCAAGCGCAAATAGTCTATTTTAAGAGTAAAGCAGGGTATCTTTATCTGCCCTAGTTAACGTTTATTTCTTTCATGATGGCATCGGTTTTTGAAAATTTCCAACCCCTAGCTGCGATCGCTACCACTCCTACTGGGGCTCAAATCCTGCAACCCCTCTGTCAAACTACTGGTGCAACCCTTTGGGTACCGAATTCTCTGAGCACCCTAGAACAGGTTGCTGTATACAACGGTTCCCTCAAAGACCACATTGCCTCCCTCTGGCCAAACCACCGTGCCTTGGTGTTTTGTTTGGCAGCCGGAGCAGCGGTGCGCTTAATTGCTCCTTTGTTAACGGATAAATCCAGTGATCCAGCGGTGGTGGTAGTTGATCAAGGGGGAGGTTTTGTAATTAGTTTGTGTAGTGGTCATCAAGGGGGGGCAGATCAACTGACACGGTTAATTGCTTCCCAACTTGACTCAACGCCTATTTTAACGGGAGCAGCAGCGGATTTAGGTCTACCTGGAGTTGATGTCTTAGGTATTCCCTTTGGCTGGTATCGAGGAGAAGGGGATTGGACTAGAGTAAGTGCTGTGGTTGCCCGTGGGGAAATAGTACAGGTAATTCAAGAGGCTGGTTCCACTCTTTGGCAAGCTCATCTTAGAGATGGACATCGTTTCTATTTCGGATTTCCAGAGGATAGCGCTACAACTGAATCCGAGTCTATCTCACCCAAAGCCAGGATTTGGATTAGTCCCACCCACCAGCAATTTTCCCCAGAATCGGATTTACCAAACGTCCAGTGGTATCCACGGGTACTGTGGGTGGGAATTGGCTGTGAGCGAGGGACATCGAAGCAGTTGATTGAAATGGCGATTCGGCAGACCTGTGAGGGTTATGGTTTATCAGAAAATGCGATCGCAGGAATTGCGACTATTGACCTGAAAGCCGATGAAGTCGGTATAGTGCAATTGTGCGAAGAGCGCCATTGGCCCTTACGCACTTTCCCAGCTGAGGTACTCCGTTCCGTAACTGTACCCAACCCATCGGACGTGGTGGCGGCAGAAGTTGGTACTCCCAGCGTTGCCGAAGCAGCAGCTCTGTATAGCGCTAAAGAGTTGAAGGTTGGAGGTTTTAACCTACAAGCGACTAACCTACAAGCTACTAACTTACAACCTTTATTAGTTCCCAAACAAATAGTCAAATCAGCGAATCAAGTAGGAGCAGTAACTGTAGCGATCGCTCAATCCCCAGTAGAATACACTGGACGTATTGGGAAACTGTTGCTAGTGGGTATCGGTCCGGGAAATCTTGACCAAATAACCCCAGCCGCTAAAACGGCTATATCCAGCGCTGATGCTGTGATTGGTTACTCCCTCTATATCAATTTAATTACAAGCTTGCGACGTCCAGGACAAATTATCGAAGCATTACCGATTACCCAAGAAACCCAACGAGCAAAACGTGCCATTGAACTAGCTGAGTGGGGATTAACGGTAGCAGTGGTTTCTTCTGGTGACTGCGGTATCTATGGTATGGCGGGGTTAGTCCTAGAAGAATTGCGCTCTAGGGGCTGGGATGGTAAGACACCCCAGGTGCAAGTATTTCCTGGTATTACAGCCTTACAAGCTGCTGCCTCTCGTGTGGGAGCACCCCTGATGCATGATTTTTGTGCCATTAGTTTGAGTGACCTATTGACCCCTTGGCCAGTAATCGAAAAGCGTCTAGAAGCCTCAGCCGCAGCAGATTTTGTGACTGCGTTGTACAATCCGCGATCGCGTAATCGGACTGAACAGATTGCGATCGCACAACGGATTTTTCTCAAGCATCGTAAACCTGATACCCCTGTAGCCATTGTGGTTTCCGCCTATCGAGAGGATGAAAAAATCACTCTCACAACCCTTGACAAAATGCTAGAAATACCCATTGATATGTTGACTATGGTGCTGATTGGTAATCAAAGCACTGATGTTCATCAGGATTGGATGATTACACCAAGGGGATATCGGGTTTGAGGTTATTTGTCAGAATGCAGAATTTAGAATTTAGAATTTAGGGCGTTGCTTAATAATGGAATGATTTTCAGAGTTTTCTGGAAAGCGCACCTGTGGAACGGGCATCTTGCCTGTTTCATTTTCGGGCGTGCAGGATGCCCACCCTACTTCTATTCAATCAGAGAAACAACGAAACAACTCAAACACCTGACGACAGAAATGTTTTAGCTTTTCCCCCACTTCAGCTGATGGCTGACAATTACCGATAATTTGCCAACGCTCCACTGTGGAAAGTCGCCAAGCTTCTCCTTGATGGTTAAAGGCGGTCGCTTCCAAACCAATCAGCCGATGAGATTGATCTAACTGGTCTTTATGAAACCGAATCTGTAACAAAATACTTCGACTTTGGAAGCGTCTACTCCAGCCAGGGAAGTGAAAGCCAATGTCAATGGAGTTAGGATCCACGAGTTCTCGGGTTTCCGGGTCATTGGTCCAAGGCTTGAGGTCAGCCTTGGCATCAGGGAATTCAGACTTAAACAAATTGACAACAGCCGCAATTTTGGTGGTGACTTCTAAGCCGATTGCTTGTTCAGCTGCGTTCACGCCTCATCTCCTACTGCTAGTAACGTAATTTGTATCTTTTTATTACAACCTCAAACAAATGTACCCAATTATTTATAAAAATTTAGACTTTCGTAGTATAAGTTAAACATTTAATCAATACCAGAACCAGGTCTTCTGACATGGCAGCATTTGCGTTCGCGTAGCGTGACCAAAGGTCAATCGCGTAGCGTGGCCGAAAGGCCAATCAGATACCCACGTCCCCTACTTGCGTGCCCTTGTTGATAAATCATCCTCCTAAGTTGCCTAAGTTCCCACTCAGCGGTAAGCTCGTATAGCAATCCAATCTCAAAAGTGAACAATCACAGTTCTTACTCAAAACTCAGGACTCAGGACTGACGAACTATTTTCAACGGAAGTATTGTTCACCAATCGATGAAGATTGCCACACAACAAGCAACAGCGTAAAGGCAAAACAACCGTGTCAATCAGTGAACAATCTATAGAAGTCGGGTCTTGGGAATGGTTCTATCGGGAAGCTAAAGCAGTTGGCGATAGTAGAGGAGTGCCAGTAATACTGCTTCATGGCTTACCATCCCAGAGTTTTTGCTGGTGTGAGATCATGCCAGATTTAGCTAAAGTGGGGTACGATGCGATCGCACCAGATTGGCTCGGTTCTGGATTATCCGCAAAACCGGATCGGCTTGACTTTCCCTACACACCAGATGCTTTTATTGAAGCCTTAGGTGATTTCCTTAAACACCTGGAAATCGAAAGGTTTTCCTTAGTTGTCCAAGGCTTTCTCGCCTCCGTGGGACTTCAATATGCCTTGCGTCACTCAGACCAGATTGAGCGTCTAGTGATTCTAAATACACCTGTCTCCTCGGCTGCCAAGTTACCCAGCAAGATGCAGCAATGGGGATGGCCATTCATCGGAGATATGTTAACCCAAGACCCCTTGTTAGTTGACCGAACTCTGGAAGGGGGGTCGCGCTATCGCATTGAAGACAACTATTTAGATCTCTATCGCAAGCCCTTTCTGAAAAGTTCCGATCCTGGACGTTCTCTGGTAGCGACCATCAAGAATATCCAGATGAACCAGTCTATGGCAGAAATTGAATCAGGTTTCCGCAACTGGGAGAAGCCAACCTTAATTTTTTGGGGACTCAAAGACCCTTGGCTTCCGGTTGAGCAAGCTGAGCAATTTGCTAATCAGCTTAAGAATAAGGAATTAGTGAAGCTGGAGGAAGCTGGACATTACCCTCAGGAGCATTGGTCGAAGGAAATTAGTGAAATCCTGGTGCCGTTTCTACGACGCAAAGCTTGAATTGTTTAGTATCGGTGGCAATTAAAGGATGTTGCGATCAGCAGCAAAATGTGTCGTGTAGCTGCATTCAGAACATTTATGTTCTCTAACCCTCAAATCTTTCTTTACTGTGATCTGACACTCAGGACAAGTCTGGCTGGTTCCACGTGGGTCTACTCGTGCTCCTGTAACACCCACGTTTGAAAGCCCATGGCTCTTCCGGATCTGTGGTTTAAAACGTATCAAAAGGCACAAAATCGAAAATAAACGTGGCTGGAACTGGCAGAATTACCTGATATAAGCTTGCCTTATCAACGCAAAGCCGGAAGAGCCGTTTATAACTACCGATGTTTACTTTCTCTTTTTCAAAACACCACTGCAACCTGTAGCACCCAAAGCTAACAAACTAAAAAGAGCAGTTGGTTCAGGTGTAGATACTGGTGTAGATGCTGGGGTATCTGGACGTAAAGTGTATGCAATGTCTCCTGCACCAACTCCTTGAGGAATATTGTATGCAAAGAAAGCTTCACTAGGGTCAAAGAAACCCTCTATAAAAAAGAATTGATCATCTGACCAACTCAACCCTAAGAAATCACCATTGAAAAATACAACTTCAGGATCAGATAAACCATCAGTTTCAGTGTAGTTAACACCATCAAAGTCAAAACTGATATTGGAGACTGATAAAAATTCTTCATCTATTCCCGTTAATCCTGAATCATCAAACTCAAAAAATCCAGAGTAGGTTTCACCAGCTAAAACACCTGAATCTATACTAACTTCCAAATCATAAATCATGGAAGCTGCATTAACAGGATTAGCATGAATGACAGTGAAGCCAAGAACTGCACTTGTGGCAACGAAAGATAACTTTTTTAAAATGTTAGTCATGTTTTTTTGTGAAAGGGATCAAGTTTTTGTAGGTTGTGTAGATTTAAAACCTGTTAAACACCCTGTAGCTTCTAAACTATGGCAAAATAATTACTTGCTTTTCTATTACTATAAAAAGATTGACTAGCAATAGCAATAGTGACAACACTCATGCCTAAAATAAAATTTAAGATGGAGGAATCGAGTAAAATTACTTATTTCATTTAAAAAACCCCATTTATTAATAACTAGTTAATAAATGAGTATAAGCGGTAAACAAAAAAGAACATTTTGCTTTAAAAAAAACCTAAAATAATCATGATTTTATACAATGCAAGTTTACACAAAAAAGCAGATAATAAAAACTATAATAAAAACTGCCGAATATTAATTTAGAGTTAGAGTATCTTCCTGAATATAGTCCTAATTATAAAGTTGACATGCTCCCAGCAGCGTCTACCTGAGCAGATCGTGATTTGATTAGTATTTCACCAAGCAAGATCTTGCTGAAAGTAGTGCTTGGATGGGTAAGCTTTGACACAATCAGTGGTCAAGCTGCCATATTGAGTATTAAACTTTGCGTTTGATGTGACCAATATTAGGTTATAGTACTTGACGAACCTTAATTCGTTTTCCCGATCGGTTGGCTAGCGAACAAACAATGATGATGAGAAGTTATCGGTCTATTCTGACTGTGATTCTGGCAATGGTGATGACCTTTTTGGTCAGCTGTGGTAGCCCAAGTGCCACCAAGGCTCCTACCTACACCCCTGAAAAAATTGCCCAAATCCAGACAAGTGCTACTAGAGTGCTTGAGCTTCGCGAGAAAATGCCAGTTCTCGAAGCCAACATTCAAGACGAAAACTGGGTAGATATTAGTTCATTTATCCATGGTCCGTTAGGAGATCTAGGGCGCAGCAGTAACTATCTGAGTGGTCAACTCCTTCCCAAAGACCAGAAAGCAGCCAAGGAAGCGGCTGAAGTATTGTTGAAATCTTTGGTGAAAATTGACGAAGCTTCTGTAGAGCGCAACTCCCAGCTGGCACTCAAAAACTACGAAGCAGCTTTGAAAAACTTTGATGACTTTTTGGAATTAATTCCCACTAGTTAAAAAGTTAATGAAGTATGAATGATGAAGTTTAAGCTGTGAAGTATGACTTGTGAAGTGTAACCTGTGAAATGGGGTTATTGGTGGCTCACTGATAGTAAATGGCTCGTGCTTTAGACCTTGAAGGCTTATATCCTAGGGCTACAAAAACCAAATTCGCTCTTTGGGGAATAAAGATAAAATCAATGTTTCCTAGGCTAGTTACGCAGCTTTAGTTTATGTAGCCTAACTAGGCACGAGTATCAGGAATCTTAACTCAGTACCATGCCAATTCAGATTGACTAAATGCGTTATCCATAACCATAATTAATACTTCATAATTAATACTTCATAATTAATACTTCATAATCGATAAAATTGTGAGTAAAGTCGCTATTATTGGATGCGGTATCGTTGGAGCAGCGATCGCATATGAACTTAGTCGGGTAAATGGGCTAAGTATCACTGTCCTCGACCAGCATATGCCAGCACAAGGCTCTACTGGTGCTGCTTTAGGGGTACTGATGGGTGCCATTAGTAAGAAAGTCAAGGGTAGGGCGTGGGAGCTGCGCCAAGCCAGTATCCAGCGCTATCAGACCCTGATTCCTGAATTAGAGGCACTCACGGGATACCAGATTCCAGTCAATCGCAACGGTATCTTAAAGCTGTGTTTGCCTGGAGAGGACTTGGCGTCTTGGGAAAAACTAGTACAAACTCGCCTCACCCAAGGTTGGCCATTAGAAATTTGGGATGTTCCCCAAGTCAAGCATCGTTGTCCTCAGCTAAGTCAAGATAAATTTATTGCTGGAATCTATTCTCCCCAAGACCTACAAATTGATCCAACTATCCTAACCCAAGTATTAGTGGCTGGTGCTGAGGCCAATGGGGTTAGGTTTAATTTTGGAATCACAATTAAAGCATTTGAATCTATAGGTTCCGAGCTCAACAATTCTCTCAATTGCTCCCAAATCTATACGGATGCTGGAACCCTAGAGATAGATTGGCTAGTAGTGGCTGCTGGGTTAGGTTCATCTGGGCTGATTAAGATGCTCCAACCACTAAACCAGGAAGTTAGTCAAGATCTGCCTGTGAGTCTCAAACCAGTACTGGGACAAGCCTTAAAATTGCGGCTGCCTCAGCCCATGGGATATGAAGATTTTCAGCCGGTGATTACTCGTGATGATGTTCATATTTTGCCAGTAGGTAAGCAAGACTACTGGGTGGGCGCAACGGTTGAGTTTCCCGATGATGCAGGTAATGTGGAAGCACAACCACGGTTACTGGAGGTGGTCAGACAGAATGCGATCGCATATTGCCCTGCTCTAGCCACAGCAGAGATTATCCACACATGGTACGGGTTACGCCCTCGTCCAGAAGGACGACCTGCCCCTGTCATTGATCAACTGCCTGGTTACAATAATGTTTGGCTAGCAACAGGTCATTATCGCAATGGTGTACTCCTCGCTCCGGCTACGGCACAACTAATTCTGAAAGAAGTTATTGAGTCAGGAAAATAGGTAGTTGTTTTTCTTGAGAGTTAATCAAGACATTTCACAGTTAACCGTCAATCGTCAAAAAACACCGATCAATTAAAATATATAGGTTAAATGTTCACGAACTGATCTTTGTAGGAGGCGCGGCGCAACCTCTCACGTTTAACCCCAATGGGGTGTCAGGGGAGTATCCAGCCGTGAATTTTTGATGAAATCTCGATGGTTAATCACGAGTTTGCTGATGGTGCTGATGAGCTGTAGCCCGTCGCCTACTCCATCATCTAATACAAAACCGGTTTCCCAACCGATGCCAACCCCGCCTAAGTTAGAGGACACATCTAAATCTGGCAGTTCAAAGCCCACAGCCAAACTGTCCCCTCCGGCATCAGTTGCCTTTACTATCTCTGGTAAAGGAATTGGACCAGCTAAGTTGGGAATGACCTTGGGACAGCTGAAACAATCCCTAGGGGATAAAGCAAAATTTGAGGTGAAGTCACCGTTTATTGTTGGTTTCGATGCGATCGCAGTTGTCCAATCAGGACAACCCCAATACTATATTCTTTACCCGATGGGAACACCTATGGGGAATTCAAGCGTAATGGAAGCGTTATTCACCACAAATCCTAACTATCGCACCAGCAAAGGTGTTGGCCCTGGCACACCCATCAAACTAGCTGAGGAAGCCTACGGTGACGCTACCTTGTCCTTTAACTATGCCAGTGAGTCGAGGGAATACGTCAATTTTGACAACCTATCAGAAGATATAGCCTTCCGCATCGGAGTAAACGTCAATGATACTAATAATCAGTTTTCTGGCATTTATGCCTCACCGTTGAAAGAATATAACCAAACCCAGAACTATCGCGACTCAGCGACAATTAAATCCCTAGAAGTCTATTGCAGAGATAAATGTCCTTCCCCCTAGACAATCATTTACGTGAGCTTATCAGTTAAATGAATGAAAGCTCATTTAATCAACAAGCGTTTGAAATTGCTCTAGAAGCAGTAAGGGAACAGTTGCCCCTCAACTCCCCAGGCATGGGGCAATTCCCACCAATTCCCCTACAGGTCTTTGACACTCTCCCATCCACCAACCAAACCCTTTGGGAATTGCTCAACCAAGGAGCAACAGTTCCCACCATGGTTATTGCTGGGCAACAGACAGCAGGGCGGGGACAGTGGGGACGACAATGGCAATCTCAAAAAGGTGGACTCTATTTATCCTTAGCTTTAGCTCCCAAGTTACAGGCATTGGACAGCGCCCAGCTAACCATGTGTAGTGCTTGGGGAATTGCTACAGCTTTGAGAACTTATGCCATACCAGTGTCTGTGAAGTGGCCCAATGACCTACTGCTTAAGGGACGCAAACTCGGAGGTATTCTAACACAAACTCGTGTCCAACAGGGTCAAATTACCAAAGCCGTCGTGGGTGTCGGAATTAACTGGAGCAATGACGTCCCGGAATCTGGCATCAATTTGCGCTCATTTTGGCAACCCGAGCCCTCTCCCACTGTGACGTCTATAGAAATGCTGGCTGCCATTGTTTTACAAGGACTACTGTCCGGATATCAACTTTGGTCAGAGGAAGGAATGAATAGTTTGCTACCACGATATCTAGCGCTATTCAATTATCAAGGAAGCCAGGTCATGGTAGAAGGAAATCCAGGCATCATAACAGGGGTAACCCCTAGGGGCGAACTACGAGTGCATCTACACCATACTCCGACCCCAAAAGAAATTTTGCTCAAGCCCGGTACAATCAGTCTTGGCTATCGTAGTTGTTGAGAACTCTTACGGTTAAGGGTAAATGTTAAAGGTTAACCATCAAGAAACAGCGATCAAGGTTAATTAGCTAATCAACAAAACAGCAATTATGGCGTTGCTTAATAATGGAATGATTTTAAGATTAGGTGCGCGCCTCCAAGGGCGCGAGCAATCCCTCGCGCCCTTGGGTCGCACCTG
>NZ_CEYLVT010000259.1:0-9703 GCF_982860115.1 Moorena sp. | reverse complement strand
TTATGCAAAGCCGAACACCCATAAAGGCTCCACTATCTAAGGTTTCGTCTCCGGCGCGTTGCGTAGTCCGTTCGCGTAGCGTCGGCTTCGCCGAATCTAACGATCTGGTTGCCTATGAAGATTTAAGGGTAAAAAATCTGGCTAAAAACCATTGTCTTGCTAAGTCTATTAATGACGCAGGTTGGTATCAATTCAGGAAATGGATGGAGCATTTTGGCACAAAATTTGGAAAGGTAACGGTTGCAGTAAATCCCGCCTATACCAGCCAAAATTGTTCCAACTGCGGTGAGGTTGTTAAAAAGTCTCTATCAACTAGGACTCACACCTGTAAATGTGGATGTGAACTTGATAGAGATCACAATGCCGCCATAAATATCCTAAAAAGAGCCTTGAGTACGGTGGGGCACACCGGAACTTGGGTTGTCAAAAACCTAAACGCTTCAGGAGATCCGACCTCTACTCTTCCTGGTTCCGGCCAGCTATACGCAAGTTAGATCGTTGAGTGAAGAATCCCCGCGTCTTTAGACCGGGGAGTGTCAAGATCACCTTTTGGACAAATGTTGTTGAATCGGAAACCAGATGAGTGACTTGGATTCAGGGAAGTATCGGCAACTACTAGTAGAAGTCAAGGAGCGCATTCGCGAGGCCCAGTACCAATCCCTCAAAGCAGTCAACAAGGAATTAATTACTCTTTATTGGGATATTGGACGCTTAATTGTTACCCGTCAACAGGGAGAAACCTGGGGTAAATCAGTCGTAGAACAATTAGCAAAAGACTTACAAGCGGAGTTTCCAGGTATCAGTGGCTTTTCGGTTCGGAATATCTGGAATATGCGCAATTTATATCTCACCTACTCTCAAAATGAAAAACTGCAACCAATGGTTGCAGAAATTGGTTGGAGTCATAATTTGCTTATTATGCAAAAGTGTAAAGATGACTTAGAGCGAGAGTTTTATATCCGGATGACGCGGAAATTTGGCTGGACAAAAAATGTTTTGATTCACCAAATTGAGAATCAAACCTACGAGAAAACGTTGCTCAATCAAACTAATTTTGAACAGACAGTTTCCGAGGAGATTCGTAAGCAAGCTAAGTTAGCCGTTAAAGATGAGTACATCTTTGATTTTTTGGAGCTAGCCGATCAGTACAGTGAGCGTCAGTTAGAGCAAGCAATTCTAGCCAAGGTCGAACCATTTTTACGGGAAATGGGAGGAATGTTTGCTTTCATTGGCAGTCAGTATCGCTTAGAAATTAGCAACAAAGAGTATTTCATTGATTTGCTGTTATTTCATCGCCATCTCAAATGTTTGGTAGCCATCGATTTAAAAATAGGGGAGTTTTTGCCAGAATATATAGGCAAGATGCAGTTTTATTTGGCAGCGTTAGATGACAAAGTTAGGCTAGAAGAGGAGAATTCTGCCATAGGAATTATTCTGTGCAAGTCTAAGGATAAGACCATTGTGGAATATGCCTTGAAGGAGTCAAACAAACCGATTGGTGTTGCTACTTATCGAATAGTTTCAACGTTACCACAACAGTTGCAGAATCAACTTCCTGCACCTGAACAAGTGGCTCTGTTATTGGAGGGGGTGGAGTAAGCTCATAAGGGTAGGTTTTTTACTTTGACCTCAGGTGTGGGGTGTAGGGGGTGGGGTGTGGGGTGTGGGGCATAAGAAAGCGATGCATCGCTTTGCGTCAATTCTTGTCCACTGTTCCCTGTTCCCGTCTTGATGCAATAGCGAGTGGGGGAAACCACGGCAGTCGCTCATGGGGGGAACCCCCAAGACCGCGCTGCCTTCCCAAGACCGCGCTGCATCGCTGTTCCCTGTTCCCGACAACTGCCGCGAAGTCTAGTAAAAAGGTTCAATCCTTCAAAAATCCACTTTCTCTGAAGTAGCAGAGGTAAGTTTTAAATAAATCCTGATTAACCTCCGGTAACTGGATACCACTTCCCCTTAAACCATCAACCACATTGCGACAATCGTACTCAATTAAGTTTGTTATGTTCGACGGTGATTCCGGGAAGTTAGGTAAGTAAGGGTAGAGAGGATTTTCCATATCCTCTATCAACTTAGAACGCCAATGAGTATAGTCAATTTCTTGTAAGCTATAGCCCAGGGAGCGCACCCAGTCAAAAATCTCCCTCAGATGCACCGATTTGGGATTAATTAAATGGAATGCCTTCCCAAATAAACGGTTTTGTTGAGACAGACAAACAATCGCTCGGCTGACATAATCTACTGGGACAAGGTTTTCTGCTAAACCACTCCAGCTGGGAAAACATTTGAGTCGAATACATCCTTTCACCCGTCGCGAGAGTAAGTCATCGAAACTAGACACACCGGTTTGACTGTGACCACTAATCCTCGAAGGTCGATAGATAGTTATGGGCAAACCGCGCTTGGCAGCTTCCCAAACTAACTGCTCTGCTACCCACTTGGTCTGAACATAGCCTACTTTTGGTAAATCATAATAATTGGCAGTAGCTGACTCGAGAATGGGTTGATCAGTTTGGGATGTTGATAACACGCTGATGGTAGAAACGTAATGAACAGGTTTGAGCTTCCCTAGACTGGCCAGTCTCAACACGTCTTGGGTTCCCAAAACATTCGCATCTTTTAAAATAGGGTAAGACCACACATGATTAACATAGGCTCCAGCGTGATAAACAACATCAATTTCTTGGCATAAATTATTATACTCAGTTGCTGAGAGTCCAAAACGACTGCTTCCTAAATCTCCAATGATGGGAATAATTCGAGATGTAAAATTATCACTCCATAATCCAGTTGCTTCTAACTTGTTCAATAGTCTTTCTTTGCCAGCATCTATATGCTCGGCGCGAACCAAGCAATAGACAGTAGCATCCGTTGTGGTCAAGAGTTCAGAAAGTAAATGAATTCCCAAGAAACCTGTGGCACCGGTTAGGAAAATTCGTTCCATTGGACTGACGATTGGCGCGATCGCAGTTGATGGCTGAATATCTGGAGCTAAAGCAGCTTCTGCTTCTAAATCCCAAGTCTGGGATTGATAGTCTCCAGTTACTAAAGCGTGGTCGATTGCACTAGCCAAATCAGAAACAGAGGGATAATCAAACAATGCCCTTAGGGATAAATTAATCTCGAAGGCTTCACGAATCCGAAACATCAGTTGAGTGGCCAATAGGGAATGACCACCTAACTCAAAGAAACTATCCTCAAGGCTAATGCTCTGAGGGTGCAGGGAGAGAATTTCGGCAAAAAGACTAGCGATGCGAATTTGACTCTCTGTCTTCGGTGCAACGAAGTCACTACTTTGGCTGAAGACAGCAGAGGGGGCAGGTAATGCTTTGCGGTCTATTTTACCACTGGGAGACAGGGGTAATGACGTCAGGGGCACCACTACACTGGGAACCATGTAGTCTGGTAATTTCTGTTTGATATACTCTTTCAGGGCGCTGATGTCAAGATCATCATCCCCAACTACATAGGCTACCAGGCGCTTGTTTCCTGGGGTATCTTCCCGGCAGATAACGACGCATTCCTGCACGTGCTGGTAGTCACTGAGCACCGATTCAATTTCCCCGAGTTCGATACGGAAGCCTCGGATTTTGACTTGATGGTCAATGCGACCCAGGAATTCAATAGTGCCATCTGGTAAATACCGAGCTAAGTCCCCAGTTTTGTAGAGTCGAGCCCATGGATTATCACTAAATGGATGCTGAATAAATCGCTCTGCCGTTAGCTCAGGGCGATTAAAATAACCCCGAGCAAGCCCCACCCCGCCAATGTATAGCTCACCGGCAACCCCAATCGGAACTGGCTGGAAAGCTTGGTTTAGCAAATAGATTTGACAATTAGAGATGGGTTTTCCAATCGGGGGCAGGGCTGGCCATTGAGCAACGTCTTCTGGCAGGGTAAAGGCTGTCACCACATGAGTCTCAGAAGGCCCATAGTGGTTATGGAGAGTACATCCTGGCAAACGCTCCATCAAATCGCGAATGGCATTAGAGATTTGTAACTGTTCTCCTGCAGTAATGATGTCTTGCAAGTGGATGGGCAGTGATGGTGCTGTTTTCGCTACAGTTGCTAACTGTTGTAACCCAACAAAGGGTAAGAATAAACGAGCAATGTTTTCCTGGTTGAGTTTGGACAACAGTGCCATGGGGTCAGTGCGTATGTCCTCTGAGATTAAAACTAAGGTTCCTCCAGCACACAAGGTCGAGAAGATTTCCTGGAAGGAAACATCAAAGCTAATCGGGGCAAATTGGAGGGTGCGACCAGTGTTAGATGCTAAGGTCTGCTGAAGTTGCCAAACAATCAGATTCACTAAAGCTTGGTGGGGCATGGCAACCCCTTTCGGTTGCCCAGTTGACCCAGAAGTATAGATAATATAAGCCAGGTGATCTGGTGTAGTCTGGGCATTGAGGTTGGTGGGTAGATGTTGGGCAATGGTTGGCCAATCCTTATCTAAACAAAGGGTATGCTCAGCCATTAGCTGCACCTGGGATATTAAACACTCTTGGGTGAGTAGAATGGAAACTTGAGCAGTTTTCATCATGTAGGCCAGCCGTTTCTGGGGATAGCCAGGGTCTAGGGGCACATAAGCTCCCCCGGCTTTGAGAATTGCTAGCAGCGCGATCACCATCGAGAAGGAGCGCTCCAGACAAATTCCCACCGGAACATCTGGGCCAACACCCAAAGTTTGCAAATAATGGGCGAGTTGGTTAGCCTTTTGATTCAACTCCTGATAGGTCAGAGCTTTTTCGGCAAAACGTAATGCTACTGCATCTGGTGTCTTTTGGACTTGGGTTTCAAATAACTGGTGAACACAGGCATGGCGAGGAGAATCGGTTTGGGTCTGATTCCACTCCATTAACAATTGCTGTCGTTCAGCAGCACTCAAAATCGGCAATTGAGCAATGGTTTGTTCTGGAAATACAGTGATCCCCTCTACAAAAATTTGGAAATTTATTGTCATCCGCTCAATCGTTGCCCCATCAAACAGATTGGCATTGTATTCAAAAGCGCCAATCAGTTCTGTATCGGTTTGGTTGAGGGATAAAGTTAGGTCAAAAGTAGCCCCAGCAGTGGGTTTATCTAAAGACTTAGCACTGACAGTCAGCCCCGACAACTCTAGGGTTTCCTTCGGGAGATTTTGCAAGGTAAACATCACCTGAAAGAGGGGACTAACCCCTGGCAGCCGTTCCGGTTTCAGTTGCTCTAGCAGCAGGTCAAAGGGGATATCGGCATGAGCATAAGCATCTAAGGCCACTTGACGAACCTGGGACAGCAACTGATCGAAGGTATGCTCTGGCTTCGGTCGAGTGCGCAAGACTAAAGTATTAACAAAGAAGCCAATTAACGCCTCTGTTATGGCTGGGTTTCGGTTGGCGATGGGAGTCCCGACCACAATATCGTCTTGATTGCAATAGCGAGACAGAAAAGCGGAAAAGGCCGCAAAAAGCGTAATGAATAGGGTTGTGCCCTTACCCTGGCTTAAGACATGGAGTTGATCAGTTAGGTCCCGATTGAGGAGAAATGGAACCCGGCCAGATTTGAAGGGTTGAGTTGTGCGGGGACGATCCAGGGGGAGGTTAAGCACTGGGGTAACATCTGCTAATTGCTGTTGCCAGTATTTAATTTGGCTATCTCTAAACTCCCCGGTGAATCGGCGGCGTTGCCAAGCCGCATAATCAACATACTGAATGGGCAGAGCCGGTAATGATGGCGATGTTTGAGTTAAACCAGCCGTATAAAGCCATGAGAGTTCACAGAGCAAAACTTGTATTGACCAGTCATCACTAATGATATGGTGCATGGTCAATAGTAAAATTTGCTTTTCCTGTCCTAAGCAAATTAGCGTAAATCGTACCAGAGGGCCAACAGTTACATCGAAGGGGCGATTTTGTTCTTGGAGAATCACTTCCTCAATCACATCGAACCCCTCAGTAGCCAAGTCTACAATAGACAGGGGTAACTGAATATGTGAGGCAATCACCTGGAAAGGCATGCCCTCAAGAGCTTCAAAGGTCGTTCGTAGGATTTCGTGGCGGTCTATGAGGGTTGCGATCGCATTTTCTAAACTCGTTCTGTCTAATCGCCCGGTAATCACAAACGCTCTGACCAAGTTATAGGCAGCAGGATTCTCTTCCAGTGGAGCCAGAAACCAGAGACTTTGTTGGGTTAAGGATAGAGGAATCTCTGCCTCTGTTGCCGTGGGGGTGGGGACTAATGGATAGTCACCAGTGCTACAAGTGCTAGTATTTACTGATTCTAGGTAATTTGAGAGCAGGCTAATTGTTGGTGCTTCAAAAATCTGCAACAATGGCACTTCAATGCCTAGTCTATTAGAAATACGAGCCACAACTTGGCTGGCATGAAGGGAGTGTCCCCCTAATTCAAAGAAATTATGCTCAATGCCAATCGGCTCAATTTTTAGGACTTCAGACCAAATTTTGACTAAGGTTTCTTCTAAGCACCTAGACATAATTAATTACCATTACCCAATCTCTTTAACCCTGACATTGTAAGGCTTTTAGGTTTGGAAAATGTGTAATTAATTTTGTGCACCTGCTTATCAGCTATCAGCTATCAGCTAAAGGCCTACGGTCACGCTACTGTTCGCGCAGCGTGCGCGTAGCGCAATCGGTGTTTTTGAATAAGCGATGCCTCAGGTGCGACCCGTGGCGAATTTAATTCGACGACTGTAAACGCACCATTACGGTCTTGGGGGAAACCCCCACTCGCGCAATAATCAAGACAACAGGTAAGCATTGGAATAATGCTGAGTTACGGAAAACCCTCAGCTTATTGACATAAAACTTGACATAGTTCAATGATTTCCACCGCTCATATCATAAAATGCCAATTTTTTTTTTAAATTGTCATCAAACTTTATATAATAAATACTTAATTAATGTATAAGGGTTTATTATACTTATAGGTGTTATAGTTATAGTTTTAATAGTAATGAGTTAGAAAGAATTTTTTACCATTGTTCCTCTAGGAAATAGGTCAGCAGTCAGCAGTCAGCGGTCAGCTTGAAATAAATCTATGCAGGCCTATGGCCACGCTAAGGAAACGGGAGAATTTAATCTTGATAGATTTAGGAAAGATGCAGTAGCTCAGAGTGATGAGGTGGAATTGTGAATCAGTTTTTGCTAGCAGCATTTAAACAAGCTCAGATAGGTTTACAAGAGGGAGGAATACCTATCGGTTCAGTTGTGGTTAAGGGCGGTAAAATTGTAGGGCGTGGACACAACAGGAGAGTTCAAAAAGGTAGTGCAATCCTTCATGGCGAGATGGATGCTCTTGAGGATGTTGGCTCTCAACCTGCTTCTTTTTATCAAGATGTAGTTTTGTACACTACATTATCCCCATGTAGTATGTGTACTGGCGCTATTTTGTTGTACAAGATCCCTCATGTTGTGATTGGGGAAAACAAAACTTTTTTAGGTGAAGAAGAATTACTCCGTTCTAGAGGTGTGATTGTTGAGGTTTTAAATGACGATAGTTGCTATCAATTAATGCAAGACTTTATTCTGAACAACTCTAAACTTTGGAATGAGGATATTGGTATTGTTGATAATAATGATTGATAGCGGTTTTCAATTGGGTGAGGTACAGAATTGGGTTGGTGGTATGCTGCTCGTCTACCCAATCAGCGGGTGATTGTCAGCTTAATAAGCGATCGCAAACTGCTGCAGCAATACCGTCGGCTGGTATTCACAAGGCATTGCAGTCGGGAATTAAAGCAGCTGATGCGATCGCAAATTATTTTAAAGGTCATTTTCAATCTTTGAGCACCTAAGAATCTCAAGCGCTTCACCAGTTTGAACTGTATTTAGAAGACCGACGCAAATACTATTCTTATTCAAGGACAGATTGGGTTTGAACTACTTGTGTCAGGCAGTCAGGACTGTATCTTTGAGCTGGCTAGGTGGTCAGCAATCACCTTGTGATAGATCTTTATCATGTGATCTACCTTAACTTCCCAATCAAAATGTTGCATAACTTTCTTTTGGCCCATTATTCCCATATCTTGGCGTTTTTGGGGTGAGTGGGCCAGCGTCAGCATTGCATTGGCAAGACTATCAATAAACTCCTCACGAGAGGAGGGTTCTACAAGAATTCCACAAGAAGTATCGAGATAATCTGCTGGGCCTCCCCAATTAGTGGCAATCACTGGAAGTCCCTTTGCCATTGCTTCAAGCACCACTGCCCCACCACACTCTAAAAGACTCGGTAAAACAAATACATCAGACTGCTGTAATTGCTCTGAACACTTTTCTTGAGAAAGCCAACCAGCAAAAAATACTTTACCAGTATTGTGGATAGTTGTGGATAAAATATTGAGTTCTTGTGCTTGTTTCTCTAATTTATCCCTCTCTGTCCCCTCACCAATAATAGTTAAGGTAATAGGAAATTTCAGGGATGCTTTTTTAAATGAAAGCAGCAATAAATCAACGCCTTTCCAGTCCACAAGCCTACCGATAAAAACATTTTATGTTTTTATCGGTAGGCTTGTGGACGCAGATTTAAGAGGTTTAAATATAGATAAATCTACACCGTTTTCTACTATTTCAATTACTTGTTTACAGGCGACTTGAGGTAGTGCTTTTTGGGTTCGCTCATTTGCCACTATTAGTAATGCTGCCTGTTTCTTTCCAGGTATCAATTGGTTCATAATATTTGAAAACTTCCGTCCCAAAAATATGGTAAAGTTTACAGTTTTCTTTTGCAGTTTATGAAAACCTGGAGGATAGTCCATACCACCATTCATAGGACCAATAATGATCGGTACACCCATTCCAAACAGCATAGATGGCTCTTTAGGGGATACTGGAATCGGTTGATGAATAATATTGATCTGCTCCTGCTTAACAATACGGCGAATGATTTGCCGCTGGGTCAGCTGGGTCAAAAGACGCATAACTAGCCCTAGCGTAAAGTAGGATAAACGGGTAGGCAGCAGATGACCTAACTGCCACAACATACGATGCCAAATGGTGTCAGGAACATAAGCAATATGTTGATCTTGGGGAAATAATGCCTCTAATTCTGCACGAGTGCGTTCGTGTACGACTAACCAGGTAGGAATCCCTCGTTGGCGCAAAATTCGATAGTAATGTAATGGAAGAGCTGCTTCACCACCAAACTTTGCAGATGCATGTTCCGCTGCAATCAATACTCGAAGGTTCATATTATATACCCTATGTTCTGTGAGCTGTTTATGCACTAGCACCCGGGATTGACCTTTGGTCACGCTACGCGATGGGACCTAGGAGCCGCTAAAAGCGATCGACTACGCTTACTTTGTCACTCTAATTACCTAATACAGGGTAAATGTATATTGTCAATAAAATACTAATAGTTCTTAATAAACCCGGCCTGATTGTGCTTGTTGACAATGGATTTTCCAGATATAGCAGTCCTATATGATTCGTGAAATATATTGGCCACGCTGCGCGAACGCCAAATCGCTATAACCCTTGCCCAGCAACGATTACAGATTTTGCTGATTTTACAAATGATTTAGGATTGCTATAGGGGTAATTTTGATTAATAAAACCTCTCCCTATTACCTCACCTCCCTTTCAAGGGATTGAATTGGCAATTTATTGATTAGAATGAAACAGCCCTGCCTAATCGCTACTCCCTATTCTATATTCCCTGTTCCCTATTCCCTATTCCCTATTCCCTATTCCCTATTCCCTATTCC
>NZ_CEYLVT010000258.1:0-9745 GCF_982860115.1 Moorena sp. | reverse complement strand
ATCTTGTCGGAGACTCACTGAATGCTAAAGTCGCAAAGGGCAATAAGGCGGGATTGGCCAAAAATATCTCAGAGTCTTGCTCCCACATCCTGATTACTCGATAGCGATGGCTGGTGTTAGTATCGAGCAACTGGTTAGTATAAACTTTTTGAGAGCGAGTGAATTTCAGAAATATCACCACCTGCTCTATGGGACAGTTATACTTTTCTGTGAGTCTGACCCAATACTTGAGCATCCGCAATGGTAGGGATGGCTTGGAAGCTGGTAGAGTTTGAAATTCCCACTGCAAGATTTGATTAGGGGTTTGCAGCAGCGTCAAGGAATCGGCGTGAATCGGTTCGGTATTTAACTCAGTTTTGAGCACTGATATTTCAGTAACTTCAATACCATGAAGCCACTTGACCAAATCCCCTGGGTAGTTTTCGGCGAGATATTTACAGATATTATCGTAAGCCAAAGTAGTTATCTGTGGTTAACAGTACCTGGCCGAGTTTACAGGATTTGGTCAAAAAAAGCGATGCTCTCAAAGAGCCGCTACGCGAACGCAACTAGGCTAGGTAGAAATATAGTCATCAAAAATTGGTTTTCTTGTCGCCCACCAATATTGGATAGTATTACCAGGCCACAAAGCGAATACTCTGCCATCTTTATTTTGATACCAACTCATACAGTTTTCTTTTGTCCACACCCTCTTTTCCATAGTTTTCCATAAATCCTGATAATAACGTCTCATTGCTTCCTCCTTCACTTCCAGAGATTTCCAGTCTTCTCTGAGCATTTTATTCAAGCAGCCAATAATATAATTAACTTGGCACTCTACCATTAATATGACTGAGCTATGACCCAAACCAGTGTTCGGTCCTAACAGACTAAAAAAGTTAGGGAACTTGGGAACAGAAATACCAAGATACGCTTCTGGTTCGTTGCCCCATATCTCCGCTAGACTCTCTCCGTTTTTACCACGTATATCTATTTTTTTGTAGGACAAAGAGTTAAATCCTGTAGCATAGATAATAGCGTCAACTTTATAGTCTTTTCCTGGTTCGGTTACCAGACTATTAGTAGTTATGATTTCTATCTTATCTGTAATCAATTCTACATTTTTTAGGTTGAGGGTTTGATAAAAGTCGTTATTAATTAAAATTCGTTTACAACCTAGTTGATAGCTGGGCATAACCGCATCCCTTACTCCGGAGTCAGCAATTTCCTGGTGTATACGTTTTTCCAAGTGTTTTTGCAGGTTCTTACCAATAGAACTTCCAGTAGTGAATAGGGGAAAATTGATTAAGTCATTACGTAAGTATAGTAATCCCCGGTGCAGTTGCATCAGAATAGGGAAATTCTTAAAATACCATTGCATTTGGGCTGAATAAGTCCCATCGTCTCGGTTAGTAATCCAGTTAGGAGTTCTTTGAAAAATGAATAGTTGTTTCACTTTTTTGGCAACTTCTGGGATAAATTGAACTGCACTGGCTGCAGTTCCTACAACTGCCACACTTTTATCAGTTAAATCAAAGGTGTGGTTCCATCTAGCTGAGTGAAACGAGACTCCTTTGAAGGTTTCCAAGCTATTCAAATTCGGTAATTTGGGTAAATTTAAACCTCCCCAGGCACTGATCAGAATCTTAGCTGTTATCGTTTCATTCTCAGCTGTGTCAATATACCAGAGGCAATTTTGGGCATTGAAATGGGCGCTAATAACCTCTTGATTAAAACGGATATGGGGATAAATATTGTATTTACGTGTGCAGTGTTGTAAGTATTTTAATATCTCTGGCTGAGAGGGATAAACTTGGTTCCAATCATGTTTCATCTCAAAAGAGTAACAATATAAATGAGCGGGAATATCACAGGCACATCCTGGGTAATTATTATCCAGCCAAGTCCCTCCAAGTCGAGAGGATTTTTCTAAAATAACGAAATTTATTTTGGCTTTTTTAAGCTTAATACCCATGCAGATGCCAGACATTCCGGCACCAATAATAACTACTTGCATTTTTATTAGTTTTATGTTATATTTTTTGGAGATTATTTGTTTGATTATGTAGTTGGAGAGTTCCCAAAGCGCGATAATCGAAGTTTAGATAACAATCCCAACCAGCAAAGGTCAAAAAAATGCTACCATGAAATAATATAATAACTATCAAAAAAAGCAATTATGGGGAGCCTTGAAGGCAAAGTAACCTTAGTCACGGGTGCCAGTCGTGGTATTGGTAAAGGAATTGCGATTGGCCTTGGTGAGGCAGGTGCTACGGTATATATTACCGGTCGTAGTCTCGACAGTTCCAATGCCACAGAGGGAGTTTCCGGTAGTCTTAGGGAAACCCAATTAGCTGTGCAAGATGCTGGTGGGATTTGTATTCCGGTAATGGTAGATCATAGCGACGACCAACAAGTGCGCTTACTCTTTGAACGGATTCAAGACGAGCAGAAGGGACAACTGGATTTGCTGGTCAATAATGCCTTTTCAGGAGTGCAGGCATTGAAAGATGGATACGAAAAACCATTTTGGGAATGCCCTGAGAATCTTTGGGATGCTGTCAATCATGTCGGTCTCCGCAGCCATTATATTGCCAGTATTTTTGCAGCTCGACTGATGATTCAGCGTCAGCAGGGGCTGATTTGCACCATCTCATCTTGGGGCGGCATGTCTTACATCTTTGGTGCCGCCTATGGAGCGGGTAAAGCAGCTTGTGATCGACTGGCTGCTGATATGGCTGTTGAACTCAAGCCATATAATGTGACGTCCCTTTCGATTTGGCCAGGCATAGTTGGTACCGAACATATTTCCAGTTTGGCTTTGCAAATGGCAGAAGATAAACCAGGTAATCAGCAAAGCCGACTGATCTCTCAAGGCTATAATTGGGAAACTCCTTTATTAACGGGGCGCGTTATTGCTGCCCTTGCTGCAGACCCAACTGTAATGAGCTTTACAGGCCGCGTTCGAGTTGTCGCAGAACTGGCTGATCACTATGGTCTCTTCGATAAAGACGGGTTACGTCCGGTATCACTACGCTCTCTGCGTTTTATAGCTCCAATGTTTTGGCCACCATTAATAAAATATGCGTCGCTGATACCTAACATTAATTTACCCTGGTTTTTATTACTATGGAGAATACTCCAATCTCCTAAAATTTAACCGAGAACCAAAATTGGAACCATATGAGTGATCTCCATGGAGCTGTGGTACTAATCACTGGTGCCGCCGGTGGATTCGGTCAGGAACTGACTCGGCAATTATTAGAAGCTGGTAGCCGTTTGATCCTCACAGATCTTGATGAAACTATTCTTAAAGAGCGTGCCGATGCTATTAAACGGGAGGTTAAAACTGGGGATATACTTGCTATTTTGGGGATTAATCTTTCTGAACGTGAAGGATGCGAAACCCTTTATCAGCAGGTGAAAGACCTGGAAATAGAAATCGAGATTTTGATCAACAATGCTGGCATTGGGCTTTTTGGTCGCATGGACGAAGTGCCTGCAGAAAAATGGGAAAGCCTGATGCAGGTAAATCTGCTGGCACCAATGCGATTAAGTTCTCTATTTGCCGCTGATATGATTAAACGTCGCCAAGGTCACATCGTTAACATTTCCTCTGCTGCTGGCTGGATTGCCCCTGCTGGCATAGCTCATTATGCTGCTAGTAAATTCGGGTTGCGAGGATTCAGCGAAGGGCTTTTAAATGAAGTTAAAATTTATAACGTCAAGGTTACAGCTGTTTATCCTTTTTACAGCCGTACTCCCATTCTCCAGTCGGAACAGTACGGAACCCTTGCTATAGAAAATCAGGGGTTGCCGGACTTTATAATAACTGATCCGGCTAAGGTCATCGGCGAAACAATTAAAGCCATTATTGATAATAAACCTCAGGTTTTTCCTGATGGAATGGCAAAAATTATCTCGGTTATTAAACGTTTTTTTCCCCAATTATTAAACTGGATTTTTTAAACTGGATTTTTAATGGGTTCAACCGGAAACCAAAAGCAGATTTATAGGATTTATACCATTTCTTAATTGGGTGAGGTACTTTCTTTTAGGGAGCAGGGAGCAGGGAACAGGGAATAGGGAATAGGGAATAGGGAATAGGGAGCAGCAAGGGTTGGGTGGTGCGAGAAGCCCACACTTAAAACCCACACTTACAAGGGTAGGAAGTTTGGGAGCATGGCACTGAGCTTGGATGTGTACGCATCGGATTTATTGCTGATGCTCAGCCAACCACACAGCTACATCGGTGACTGTCTCAAAATCCAAAAGCGCCTCGCTCAACTCCTCCAATTGAGCAACAGAAAGCTTTTGAATCCTCTGTTGTAGCTGGTCGTCAACACTACCAAACCGACGGTTAATCAGACGTCTAACGATTGAGTACCCTTCCTCTTGCTTTCCTTCCCGTTTCCCTTCGAGTAAACCTTCGCGTTTTCCTTCGAGTAAACCTTCCTGTTTTCCTTCGAGTAAACCCAGTTGATGTCCTTTTTGAATGATCTTCTGATAAATTACAGACTCTTGCATCACGTCCTCCGGAAATAATTCTGTGATCAACCTTTGGTCAAACCGCAAACCAGCTAGTAACTGAGTACAAGCGGATATGTTACTAAAAGCTAGTGGTTCTTCAATCCTATCCACTGCTGCCGCCACTTGCTCTAATAATCTTGTCGGAGACTCACTGAATGCTAAAGTCGCAAAGGGCAATAAGGCGGGATTGGCCAAAAATATCTCAGAGTCTTGCTCCCACATCCTGATTACTCGATAGCGATGGCTGGTGTTAGTATCGAGCAACTGGTTAGTATAAACTTTTTGAGAGCGAGTGAATTTCAGAAATATCACCACCTGCTCTATGGGACAGTTATACTTTTCTTTGAGTCTGACCCAATACTTGAGCATCCGCAATGGTAAGGATGGCTTGGAAGCTGGTAGGGTTTGAAATTCCCACTGCAATATTTGATTTGCCGTTTGCAGCAGGGTCAAGGAATCGGCGTGAATCGGTTCGGTATTTAACTCAGTTTTGAGCACCGAGATTTCAGTGACATCAATACCATGAAGCCACCTGACCAAATCAACTGGGTAGTTTTCGGCGAGATATTTACATATATTATCGTAAGCCAAGGTAGTTATCTGTGATTAACAGTACCTGGCTAAGTTTACCGGATTTGGTTAAAAAAAGCGTACGCGATTATGCTTTTGGCTTCCCCCTGTGATCAAAATCTCCTCCAATCACCAATTCCCTTTTTCCCAATCACCAACACTATCGACGGCGCTGTTGCAATTTGCGATAAACATCCCGTACATCAACCTGATGGTAAGCCATAGCAACTAGGCTGTGATAGAGCAAGTCCGCTACTTCAGATGCGATCGCATCCGGGTCATCATCCTTACACGCCATTACCACTTCTGCAGCTTCTTCCCCAATTTTTTTAAGAATCTTATTATCCCCACCCTTAAACAATTTACAGGTATAAGACTCTTCTACGGGATGGTCACGGCGATCGCAAATTATCTCAAACAACTGAGACAAGGTATCTGCTGGAGGGGCTACTTTCTTACCGTCCACTCGATGGAAACAGCTACGCTCACCGGTATGGCAGGCAATATCACCAATTTGTTCCGCACTCACCAGTAAAGCATCACTGTCACAGTCGTAGCGGATGGATTTTATCCTTTGTAAATGCCCAGATGTAGCACCCTTGTGCCACAATTCCTGACGAGAGCGACTCCAAAACCAGGTTTCTCCTGTATCCAGGGTTTTTTGCAATGACTCCCGATTCATCCAAGCCATCATTAATACCGTACCATCTAGGTAATCTTGGACAATGGCTGGCACTAGTCCTTGATCGTTGTAGCGAATTTGGTCAACTGGGATAGCTTGGTTAATCGAAGTCGGTTCAGATGCTGACATAGTTTTAGGGCAACAGGTTGAAACACCCAGCGGGTCAAACAGCTTTAATGAGATACACCCTACAAGATACCACCCCTGACATCCAATTGATCACTAAATATTGATCAGTAAATCTGGATTCTTTCTTTACAAATTCAAAACGGTTCAGCCTCCATAGGATAATTGTCTCTTGTCCAGTATTGCCCCTAAGCCGAAGTTGCCTGATCCGAAGTTCCCTGTTGTCCTGTTTAAGGGGGGTAATGGGGTGATCGCCTTTTCCCTTATTTTCAAATAACCCGTACACTATTGATATTAGGAGACTATTTTGGTTACTACCACCTCGTTTAAAACCACCAAATCACAAGAAATTTTCAGCGCCGCCAAGGACCTAATGCCAGGAGGGGTCAGCTCCCCAGTCAGAGCCTTTAAATCAGTAGGGGGAGAACCTATTGTATTTGACCGAGTTGAAGGAGCATACATCTGGGATGTAGATGGAAACCAGTACATTGACTATGTAGGTACCTGGGGACCAGCCATTTGCGGTCATGCTCATCCGGAAGTTATTAAGGCATTGCACCAGGCTCTAGACAAGGGTACCAGTTTTGGCGCTCCCTCTGCCCTAGAGAACGTGCTAGCAGAAATGGTGATTGAGGCCGTTCCTAGTATTGAAATGGTGCGGTTTGTGAATTCTGGCACCGAAGCCTGTATGGCAGTGCTGCGCCTGATGCGTGCCTTCACAGGACGGGACAAAATTATCAAATTTTCCGGCTGCTACCATGGTCACGCCGATATGCTGCTGGTACAAGCTGGTTCTGGAGTTGCTACTCTAGGTTTACCGGATTCCCCTGGTGTTCCTAAGTCCGCCACTGCTAATACGTTAACCGCTACCTATAATGACCTGGACGCCGTTAAAGCTTTATTTGAGCAATATCCCAATGAGATTGCTGGGGTGATCCTAGAACCGGTGGTAGGGAATTCTGGTTTCATCACTCCTGTGCCTGGTTTTCTTGAAGGCTTGCGGGAACTGACTCAAAACCATGGGGCTCTACTGGTGTTTGATGAAGTGATGACTGGCTTCCGGATTGCCTACGGTGGTGCTCAAGAGAAATTTGGCATCACTCCTGACCTGACTACCCTAGGTAAAATTATCGGTGGTGGTTTGCCCGTGGGAGCCTATGGCGGACGAAAGGATATCATGTCCATGGTGGCACCAGCAGGGCCAATGTATCAAGCCGGAACCCTCTCTGGGAATCCTCTAGCCATGACAGCAGGAATTAAAACCCTGGAGTTACTCAAGAAACCGGGTACCTATGAACAGCTAGAGACTATTACTAAAAAGCTCTCCGAGGGACTGCTGCAAATTGCTAAAGATGCTGGTCATGCCACTACTGGTGGTTACATCAGCGCTATGTTTGGCATGTTCTTTACTGGTGTTCCTGTTCACAACTTCGATGATGCCAAAACCTCTGATTTAGCCAAATTCACTGCTTTGCATCGGGGCATGTTAGAGCGTGGGATCTACCTAGCCCCCTCACAATTTGAAGCAGGATTTACTTCCCTAGCTCACACTGAGGAGGATATTGACCGCACATTAGCAGCAGCTAAGGAAGTCATCTCTAGTATCAAGCCATAGTAGTCTAGAGGTATCAGCTATCAGCCGTCAGCTATCAGCTTAAGCGCTACGCGCACGCTACGCGAACAGCTATCAGCCAAAGGCCAACTGCTGACGGCTGACGGCTGACGGCTGATAGCTTACTCAACGATAGTTAGTAAATTGCAAAGCAATCGGCAAATCTTCTTGCTTCAACCGTTGGATGATATCTTGTAAGTCATCCTTAGATTTGCTAGTTACTCTAACTGAATCACCTTGAATCGAGGCTTGTACTTTTTTAAATTCATCTCGAATCAATTTGGTGATTTTTTTACTATATTCTTGGCTGATGCCTTTTTTTAGCGTGATTTCTTGACGGACACGATTACCACTAGCTGCTTCTACTTTACCATAGTCGAAGATTTTTTGGGAAAGTTCCCGTTTCGCCGCTTTGGTACGAAGAACAGTATGCACAGCATCTAGGGTAAAGTCACTATCAGTATTGATGGTGATAGATTCTTCTCCTAATTCGACAGTGGTTTTAGTATCTTTGAGGTCGTAACGACTTTTGATTTCACGAATAGTTTGATCCACAGCATTGACCAACTCTTGTCGATCAAAGTCACTAACAATATCAAAAGAATAGGTACTAGCCATAATTAATAACGGTCAGCGGTAGGCCGTGAGCAATGGTGGCTCACTACGTGACATACTCCCGACGCTGACAAGCACGGTACAGCGCGGGCTTCTTACCAACACCATCCAACGATTCGGTTACTCGGTAAGCTTTATTAACGACACGGGATGCCCCTCCGCGCCGGAACAATACAACTCGTTCTATTTTTAGCTAGTAGGTGGCGGTTAGCTCTTAATTTGTTTTCCCTACTGTCCCTAGTATATCCCATTGGCAAGCTACGTTCCGACCCTTGCGCCGCGCTTTCCATACGACACTTACCCCATGAAGGTAAAGTGCGGGGCTTCTCGCGGTTTAGCTAACAGCTTAAAACCAAAATGGAAATTTGTTGCACCCTATACAAAATTTTTCAACCTATTTATATCAAGGCCGGTAGCATCAGTATTGGATAAGCCCATAGTCTTGGGGAGGTGGCTCAAGCTGGTGGCTCTCAAGACAAATGACCAACAACTAAAACTATCAAGGCCCGAAGCAAGTGGACTTGATCTCGTCTAGCCACTGACGCTGCTTAGACTCAGAACAAACAGAGTCCAACTGGAAAGAGAGCCGATGGCAAACATCAGCGATCGCCCCAAGGGAATATCGAGAATGTAAAACACCGAGTAGAAGACTCGGGCAATTACAAATGCGATCGCACACCCGATGGCGAGAGTTGAATTCTGACCCGTAACATAGGCCATCAAAGCGGCTGCGCTAAATATAATAAAGGTTTCAAAGGAGTTCTGATGTGCCCAAGTCGCTCGTTGGGCATAGGGCGGTAGCTGATCAAACATGGCGCGAGGGGCACTTTGGTCATAGCCTAGTTTGAAACGGCTGTAGCCAACTACCAGAAATGGTAGATAGATTAAAACCGTTGCCCCCACAATACAGTAAAGTAAAATTCCCGAACCGGATAGATGCATAGTTTAGCTCACACTAATCAAAATTAATCACAATTAATCACAACTAATCAAAATAGAACAGAGTAACAACCTTGTTTTGCTGTTCCGCCTCCTTACAGGTGTTGAGGAGGGTACGGCTATCATGGAATGCGAAACAAATTAACTGCTGACACCTCGCAACAATTTCGGCATTACACAAGGCACTAGCTTCAGCGAGAGACAAGGTATCATTTTGGGGGTTTTCCACCAAATGCATTACCTTCTCCAAGTATTTTCGGGATTCCAGTGGCTGTCGCTGAAGACTTTGGGGCAAAATTACCGTTAGCAAGGACGGATCGGCTCGCATAGCACCTCGAATGGCAGCTAAGTTGGTTCCAGTGGCACCAGAGGTAATCAGACGATTACCCGCTTGCACTAAGGCATAGCTCATCATCTCAATGAGATTCTGATGGGTGATAGGAACGTGACGTGACCCCAACAAGGCAATTCGCTTAGAACCAGTTTGCTGTATGGCTGCGAGTTCCTTGGCTAATGTATCGACACTGGCGGTTTCTATTGGTTGACTCAAAGATAAAGATGTTGGTAAAGGCTGAACGACCAGGATATTTTAGCAGAACTAATCCCTCATGTCCTCTTTCAAAAGAATTTGAAGGAAAGGCAATAGGCACCCACCCCTAACCCCTCCCAGGAGGGGAAGGCAATAGGCAATA
>NZ_CEYLVT010000257.1:0-9750 GCF_982860115.1 Moorena sp. | reverse complement strand
CCCGCCCCCTGGTGAATTTCACTACCATTGCAGAAAAATTATAAAGTTTTGTAAATAGCTGCGTAACTTCTTGGAGTGACCCAGACATCTTAATAGAACAACTTGGAACCACAAGTTCAATCTCATCCCCCTTTTATAAAAGGGATGCAACAAAAGATTGTCGGGTAATTGGTAATGGATGCTCGGTAAGATTACCGCTATTATCAATTGCCAATTACCAATTACCAAAAGACAGTAAAACGTTGTTGCAGGCTCACAGGATAATTGATATCCAAACCAAACCAAACATTACTGTATTCAAACTGAAAAAAATACCGGAGTTAGGCAAATGGCCCAATCTATTACTTTTACTCAAGACGAAATTCAAGCTTGGTTAATTGATCAGTTAGCTGAGCGTCTGGAAATGGAACCAGCTGATATTGATATTAATGAGCCTTTTGATAACTATGACTTAGATTCTAGCCAGGCTTTGATTTTGCTGGGACGGTTAGAAAAGTGGCTTGGACGTGAATTTAATCCAGTCTTAATTTTTAACTATCCAAGCGTTGAACAACTTGCTCAGCGCTTAGTTCAAGATTCCTAGTTTGCTCAATAAATATGAGCATCCCACTTTGTAAAAAGTCTCATAAAAATGCTGTTAATTATAGGATTTTAGTTGAGTTATAGCCTAGATTTACAGCAATGGGATGCTCCCCAATAAGGTTACTATTGATTACTGAAAACTACTAATAAATTAACTAATGAATAACACTCAATCTCAAGAATACGATGTTGTCATTATGGGTGCAGGCTTTGCAGGGGTCTGTCAAGCCCGACACCTACTTCTGAATATCCCTAATATTAAGATTGCCCTGATTGATCCTCGCCCAGAAGAAAGAACCGAGAAGGATCTAAAAATTGGCGAATCAATGGTAGAAATCGCTACTCTTTTCGTTTGTAAAGAGTTGGGTCTCTATGAGTACATGATTGATAACCATCCGCCCAAATTTGGGTTAAGTTTCCATTGGCCAAAAGATCCAACTAAAACTGAAACCACTGATGATTATTATCACATCTGGGCTAATCGGCAACCTCCCCTAGCTTCCTTCCAGATGAATCGGGCTAAATTCGAGCGGGATCTGCTCAAGATGAATAAGGCGATGGGAGCGATTTTCTACCAAGGTCGTGTGGTAGATGTGGATTTAACTCCCAAAGATGCTATCAAGACGGTTAAGGTCAAGAAAGTTGATGGTGAGTACATAGAACTTAAGGCAAAACATGTTATCGACGGGGCAGGTCGTAAATTTATTATTGGTCGCAAAACCGACAATGTTCTATTTGGACCAGACAATCTTTTTGGACTCAATACTGGTTCGGCATGGGTAAGGGTTAAAGGTGTAGATCGCACGATCTTCCATGATGGTTATGATCCCAATAGTATTACTTGTAGCCATTACTATGCCACTAATCATTGGTTTGGTCATGGTCACTGGCTGTGGATGATACCTACAGAAAAGGAATCCCAGGAAATATCCATTGGTATTGCTCAACATCGACGTGTTATTCCTGATAAAGAAATCAATACCAAGGAAAAGTTCTACGCTTTTTTGAAGGCAAATCACAACATGCTTTATCGGCTGGTTACAAGTGGTGAAGCTGTTGATTTTCACTATCTTCCAAGACCTTCACACACCAGCAAAACTATGTTTTCTGAAGATAACTGGTACGTTCTTGGAGATGCTGCTTGTATTTTTGATCCCTTCTATTCCTTGGGAACAACCATGATTGCCTTTGCTATTGAGGGGGTTACAGAAATTATCCGAGCTAAACTCGCAGGGGAGTCCAATGCGGAAGAAAAGCGCTCTGCTTACAATCAGTTTAACCTCACTTACACCAGATTCAACAACCACCTGATCAAATATCACGATAAGCATCTTGGTCACGCCAGTGTTATGAGTTGGCGCATTTACCAAGACTATATATGGTGGTTCGGTGTTATTGTGCCTATGTACCTGGGTAAATGGCATCTGGATTTAGATTTTATTCCCAGATATGTGAAAGGTCTTGAAGCTAACATGAATGGATACAGTGAGCATCTGTATCAACAATTCAATGAATTAGTGGAGCGTGGTGCCAATATTGGTTTTATGGACTGCTACCGTGGAGACCAATTAGTTTGGGGTTACAACACTCTTGAACATTTTGATGACTTTTTGGAGAACACTAAGCTTGAGCCTAAACGGTGCAATATCTTTGCTTCTATGAAATATACCAGTTTCTACAACACAATTTGGTATGCAAAGTTTCTCTGGAAAGGCTTTGGTTTGTCTGGGTTTATCGCTCCAAAAAATCTTTACTACTTATTCCAAAATCTAAACAATACAATCCAGATTTATATCGGTGAAATAATCTATAAGCACTTCACCAAAGACTTACCTGCAAACAGTAAAATTGCCAAAATGCGCCAAGAATTCACCAGTTACCAGTACCGGGCTGAATTACAGCCGTGGATTAAAGAGGTAGCTTAGGTACCACTACAAAACTAAAGCGCTAGTCAAGAGGTAATTGGTAATTGATAATCGATAATTGGCTGACAGCACCACCTATTACCGATTACCTATCTTCTCATCCCCCCAGTATCAATACAAAAAGGGTTTTTAACATGGAACCAATAGCAATAATTGGCATTGGATGTCGTTTTCCTGGTGCCGAAAATCCAGAGGCTTTTTGGAAATTATTATGTGATGGAGTCGATGCTATTAGTGAAATCCCCAAAACCCGTTGGGATCTCCGTGACTTCTATGATTCTGACCCAGATACTCCTGGCAAAATGAACTCTCGCTACGGGGGCTTTTTGCCCCAAGTAGACCAGTTTGACCCCCACTTCTTCGGCATTTCCCCCCGAGAAGCCACTGCCATGGACCCCCAACAACGGCTATTGCTAGAGGTGGCTTGGGAAGCCCTGGAAGATGCAGGACAGGTGCGAGACCACTTGGCTGGCTCCCGAACTGGAGTATTTGTGGGAATTTCCAACCATGATTACAGCTACACTCATCCAGATTATTCCATTGAGCCCCAAGGATACGATCTCACCGGTAATGCCTTGAATATTGCCGCTGGTCGCCTTTCCTATTTATTCAATTTTAAAGGGCCTGCGATCGCAATCGACACCGCCTGCTCTTCCTCAATGGTTGCAGTTCACCTGGCCTGTCAGAGTCTTTGGAATGGAGAGTCTACCTTAGCGTTGGCTGGGGGTGTGAATATTATCGTTTCACCCATTGGTCACATTGCCCTAAGTAAGCTAAAAGCCCTCTCTCCCGATGGTCGCTGCAAAGCCTTTGATGCCACAGCCAATGGCTACGTTCGCAGTGAAGGAGCAGGTTGCATTGTCCTCAAGCCCCTATCCAAAGCATTAGCTGATAATGACCCAATTTACGCCACTATCCGAGGCAGTGCAGTTAACCACGATGGTCGTAGCAAGGGATTGACTGTTCCCTATGGTCCAGCTCAAGAAGCACTAATCCGTCAAGCCTTAGACAATGCTGGGGTAGCCCCCTCGGAAATTAGTTACATTGAAGCCCATGGTACTGGCACACCCCTGGGAGACCCGATTGAAATGATGGCTCTCGGTTCCGTGCTTGCTACTGATCGTCAGGAGGAAAACTATTGTGCTGTCGGAGCAGTTAAAACCAATATTGGTCATTTGGAAGCTGCTGCTGGCATTGCTAGTTTAATCAAAGTTGCCTTATCTCTCAAACATCAACAACTACCCCCCAGCTTGCACTTTGAAAATCCTAACCCCTATATTCCCTTCGATACTCTACCGCTACGGGTTCAGGAGAGGCTAAGTCCTTGGCCTGAGCAGTTTGGTTTAGCCAAGGCTGGGGTCAGTTCCTTTGGGTTTGCCGGTACTAACGCCCATGTGATCTTAGAACAAGCTCCTCAATCCTCCCAAGTTCCGGATCAGGCCAGACCCCTGAAGCCACCTTACTTACTACCGCTCTCAGCCCATAGTCCAGAAGCGGTCAAATCCCTGGCTAACACTTATCAAGACTATTTAGCCACTCAAGACCCCAATCCTACTTTATTAGAGGACATTTGCTACACCGCTAGTGTCCGGCGCACTCACCATAAACACCGCTTAGCCCTAGTAGTTAATTCCCCTGAAGACGCGAAGGAGCGCCTGCAAGATTTACTCCAAGACCCCTCAGATCTTGACTTAGCTAGTGGTAGTAAACGGGGCAACCGCCGTCCGAAGGTAGTTTTTGTTTGCTCTGGTCAGGGGCCTCAGTGGTGGGGGATGGGACGGGAACTACTGCAATCGGAACCAGTATTCCGAGGGGCGATAGAGGAGTGTGATGCCCTGATTCGCTCCCAGGCTAACTGGTCATTGTTAGCGGAGTTAACAGCGGACGAGTCTCAATCCCGCCTTGGGGAAACGGAAATTGCTCAGCCTGCTATTTTTGCCCTACAAATTGCCCTGGCTCGGCTGTGGCGTTCTTGGGGCATAGAGCCAAAAGCAGTAGTGGGTCACAGTTTAGGTGAAGTGGCAGCAGCTCACATTGCTGGTAGTCTCAGCTTAACGGATGCTGTGAGGTTAATTTGCGATCGCGGTCGCTTGATGCAGCAAGCCACAGGCAATGGCAAGATGGCAGCATTGGAACTCTCCGTAGCTGATACAGAACACCTGTTGTCTGAATACGATCGCATTTTTGGATCGGAAAACCCTAACCTAGGCATCGCAGCAATTAACAGTCCCACCTCAACGGTGGTGTCTGGAGAGTCTAGAGCAATGGAATTATTCCTTGAATTCCTTGCCCAGCGGCAACCGGATGTGTTCTACAAATTGCTGCCAGTGAATTATGCCTTCCATAGTTCCCAAATGGCACCATTTCAGGAGGAGTTGGTGCAGAGACTGGAAGGGCTCGAACCTAAGCCAGAAACTATTCCGGTCTACTCTACAGTTACCGGTTGCGCTAGTCAAGGTTCAGATTTCGATGCTACCTACTGGGGGCAAAATATCAGGCAAGCTGTCCGCTTTGCTCCAGCTATTGAAGCCTTAGTGGAAGCTGGTCATAGGATCTTCTTAGAAATTAGTCCCCACCCAGTCCTTTCCGGATATATTGCTCAAACCCTCGACCATCTCAATCAAGCAGGAGTTGTTGTACCCTCCCTACGCCGTAGTCAGGGGGAACGAGCAACCATGCTCACCTCTCTAGGTAAACTCTACACCCAGGGCTTTACAGTAGCGTGGCATAAACTATTCCGATCCTCCCATTGTCGGGTTGTGAGTTTACCCTCCTACCCTTGGCAGGAAGAACGGTATTGGGTCGAGCAGAAATCTCAAAGACCATCTCAAAGACCACAAGCATTCTTGTCTCAGGAAAACCCTGATGTTCACCCCTTACTAGGGCAACGGTTACGTTCACCCCTCACCGAAACCCTATTTGAATCCCAGTTAACACCTGAGGTGCAGCGTTTCCTAGTCGGTCATCAGGTCTACGGCATGGTAGTGTTGCCTGGGGCGGCTTACTTAGAAATGGCTCTGGCAGCAGGGGCTAAAGTCCTAGGGTCAAACCTAGGTTCAGGTTCCACCACCCTTAAGGACGTAGTCATTCAAGAAGCCCTAGTTATTCCAGAGGATGCTAGCCGTACGGTACAGTTAATCTTAACCCCGGACGGAACAGGGGAAGCGCTGTGGCGGATTTTGAGCTTGACCACTGAGGGAGAGGATGGCCCCAACGCCTGGACACAGCACGCTATAGGCAAAATCTCTGTTGGACAAACAGATGGACAGACAAATGGAGAAACAAAGCTAGTCTCAATCTCTATAGAAGACCTCAAGGCCAAGTTTCCAGAAGAGTTGTCTGTTAAGGAATACTATCAACAACTCCGCCAACGGGGACTAGAGTATGGTTCCAGTTTCCAGGGTATTGAGCAACTTTGGCGGCAAGAAGGGGAAGCCCTAGGCCGGATTCAGCTGCCCGAGGAGTTAGTCTCTCAAGCCCAAGCCTATCAACTGCACCCGGTCTTGATGGATTCTGGTCTCCAACTGCTATTTGCCACCTTGTCTGGTGATGGGGATACGGATACCTATCTGCCAGTGGGTTTGGATAATTTGCGGGTATACCGTCGTCCTGAAAACCAGTTGTGGATTTATGGTCAGATGCGTCCCCAGGATGGCTTGAATCAGGAAAGCCGTACTGCTGACCTGAAGCTGTTGGATAATCATGGACAGGTAATCGCAGAACTAGAAGGATTGCATGTTAAGCGGGCAAAGCGTCAGGCTCTGCTCCATACACTCCAAGACGACTTCAAGAATTGGCTCTACGAAGTGGAGTGGCAACCCAAAACTCGTCTAGGTCAGATTCTACCAGCAGACTATTTTCCCAGCCCCTCCCAAATTAGCGATCGCATCCAGCCTCATGCAAATCAGTTGCAGAATCAGCATGGATTGGAAATTTATGAAGACATTTTAGTTCAACTAGAAGCTTTCAGTGGTGCTTACGTAGTAAGTGCTTTCCAAAAAATGGGTTGGCAGTTTCCGCTGAATGAGCCCATCACCGTAGTTTCTTTAGCACAACAGTTAGGTATAATCGAGCCCCACCATCGTCTGTTCGGTCGGATGCTGGATATCTTAGCCGAAGAAGGGATACTTACAAAGATTAATACCACCCAGTGGCAAGTTTCCCGAGTGCCTGATCTACAAGTCTTTGAGCAGAAGCCCACAGACCTATTGGCTCAATACCCTGCCTATGACGCTGAGTTTACCTTACTGGAGCGCTGTGGAGAGAAACTAGCAGAGGTTGTACAAGGAAAGTGTGACCCAATCCAACTGTTGTTTCCTGATGGATCCTTTACCTCTGCAGAGAAGTTGTATCAGGAATCCCCAGGTAATCGGGTGTTTAACCTACTGATCCAAAAAGCTGTATCAATGGCTGTGGAGAAGTTGCCAAAGGGACGAACCATTCGAGTTTTGGAAATTGGAGCCGGAACCGGAGGCACAACCTCCTATGTTGCTTCCCAACTTCCAGCCAATCGGACAGACTATGTATTTACCGATTTGTCCCATTTGTTCATGGCCAAGGCTGAGGAGAAGTTTCGTGATTACCCCTTTATTCGGTATCAGATTCTGGACATCGAACAAGACATCGAAGCCCAGGGATTTGCTTCCAATCAGTTCGACCTAATCTTAGCATCCAATGTCATCCACGCCACCAGTGACCTACGCCACACTATGACCCATGTTCAGCAACTGCTGGCACCAGAGGGAATGGTGATGTTGCTGGAAGGAACCGGACGTCAGCGTTGGTTAGATCTAATCTTTGGTTTAACAGAAGGCTGGTGGAAATTTACAGATACCGAGTTACGACCAGATTACCCCTTACTTACTCCCTACCAGTGGCAAGATTTGTTAGAGGATATCGGATTTGCCGAGACCGGAACAATTCCAGAAGCAGGGGCTAACAGTGGCAGCTTATCCCACCAATCCATTATCCTGGCTCAAACTGCTCAATTAGACTTGCAAACTGAGCAACAGGAACTGATATCTCCCATGCCAGGGCAGGGAAGTAGTTGGTTGATTTTTGCTGATAACAAGGGTATTGGTCAACAGTTAGCAGCACAGCTCAGTTCCCGTGGGGAAACCTGTACGATGGTCTTTCCCAGCACCTCTTATCAACAGCTCGGGGAAGGTCAATACCAGATTAACCCAGAGCAACCAGAGGATTTTCAGCAGTTGCTCAAAGCAGTAACTACCAGTGATATTCCCCCTTGCCGTGGGGTAGTACACCTGTGGAGTTTGAATACGGTAGACCCAGCAAAAATGACAGTAGCAGACTTAGAGGCTGCCTCAGTCTTGGGATGCCGCAGTGTACTTCAGCTACTGCAGTCCATGGTTAAAGCCGAGTTCTCCAACTTACCTTCATTGTGGTTGGTTACTCAAGGGGCTAAGCAAGTGAGCGCCCAACCAACTCCTTTAGCAGTGGCTCAGTCTCCCTTGTGGGGTCTTGGTAAAGTGATTACCCTAGAACATCCAGAACTTGACTTTGTACAAGTGGATTTGGATCCCTTAGGTCAGGATGATCAGGCCAAAGCTTTATTTGAGGAACTGTGGTTAGACGATAACGAAGGAGAGAACAATCTAGTTTTACGTCACGGACAACGGTATGTACCTCGCTTAGTGCGCCACCGTCAGCAGGAATCAACCCCAGTGGAATTGCACTCCGATGGCACCTATTGGATTACAGGTGGTCTGGGAGGTCTGGGTTTAGTCGTTGCCCAGTGGCTAGTGGCTCAGGGTGCAAGGCATCTGGTCTTGGTGGGACGCAGCGGTGCTTCCGAGGAAGCCAAGGTCACCTTGAAGGAGCTTGAGGATATGGGGGCTAAGATCCTGGTAGCTCAAGCGGATGCCTCTCAAACTGAGCAAGTTAAGAAGGTGCTAGGTGAGATTGAAGTCTCTATGCCACCACTGAAAGGGGTGATTCATGCCGCAGGTGTTCTTGAGGTTGGCCGACTCGAACAACAAAATTGGCAGGACTTTGCTAAGGTATTAGCCCCTAAAGTCCAAGGAGCCTGGAATTTACACGTGCTGACCCAGCACATACCGTTGGACTTCTTCATTCTGTTCTCCTCAATCGCTTCCCTGATCGGCTCACCAGGTCAAGGAAACCATGCAGCAGCTAATACCTTTTTGGATACTCTAGCTAATTATCGCCAAACTCAGGGGCTGCCAGGGTTGAGCATTAACTGGGGGGCATGGTCTGATTTAGGGGCAGTAGCTAAGCGCAACTTGAACAAAATGTCAAGTATGCGAGGTCTGGGTACTATTGCACCTAAGCAAGGGTTACAGGTATTAGAAGAAATTTTCCACAATCCCTCTGCCCAAATTGGGGTGATGCCGATTGAGTGGTCTGAGTTCCTACAGCAATTTAGTGCTGATAACATCCCACCGCTACTAACTGAGTTAACCCTTGAAGCAACAACACAGGTTGTAGCAGAGGAAACATCAACCCAAGCCTTTGAGTTTATACAGGCATTACAACAAGTTCCACCCCATCAGCGCCACGAACGTTTACTTAGTCACATTCGAGACCAAGTTAGCAAAGTTTTAGGTTGGAGTTCTTCCCATAGCATAGATCCCCATCAAGGTTTCTTTGACATTGGCATGGACTCTCTTACCTCTGTGGAGTTGAGGAATCGTCTACAAACCTCTTTAGGGCGATCGCTATCTTCAACCTTGATCTTTGACTATCCCACTATCGACGCTCTTGCCGGGTATCTGGTCAGTGAAATGTTTACCGAAGAGGAGCAGGAGGAGGAAACAGACTCTGCTGAGACTACACAGAAGGATGATCATCCTACACAAACCCTAACCTCAGTAGACGTAGAACAGCTTTCAGAAGAAGATGCTGAAGCCTTACTACTCAAGGAACTAGAAAGTATTAGCGTCTAAGGAATCGGAACCCACCCCTAACCCCTCCCAGGAGGGGAACGGGAATCGGGAATCGGAACCCACCCCTAACCCCTCCCAGGAGGGGAACGGGAATCGGGAATCGGGAATCGGGAATCGGGAATAGATACCGAAACCCTAACCCCGAAACCCTAACCCCGAAACCCGAAACCCTAACCCTAAAAACTCAATTAGATCTACCAACATTAGTAGTAGTTTTTCGATACTGTTTTCGTCAATTATTATCACTTTTGCCTATTGCCTATTACCTATTGCCTATTGCCTATTGCCTATTGCCTATTGCCTATTGCCTATTGCCT
>NZ_CEYLVT010000256.1:0-9781 GCF_982860115.1 Moorena sp. | reverse complement strand
ACCCTACGATTCTAGGATTAATTGTATTAAATAAGTTCCTGTTGGTGGGCAGTGCTGATAAAACCTACCTTACGCTTTGTAATTGCTCGGAAGCACTTCCCACCCTACGATTCTAGGATTAATTGTATTAAATAAGTTCCTGTTGGTGGGCAGTGCCGATTAAACTTACCTTAAGCTTTGTAATTGCTCGGAAGCACTGCCCACCCTACGATTCATTTTATATACGATTAAGTTTATCAAAAATATAGACAAATAAAAACGAGTTTATATTCCAATATTCTCCACAATTATCACCCTACCCACGGTCTCCATTATCTCCATATTTCGTAATAAAAAAAATTTCTAAACCCCTTGACAATATAATTAATTTATTGATATATTAATAATGTCATCCAAATTAACGAATAACTAGTCATGACGAAAAATCTTCCACCCAACTCCGATGAAAATCAGAACCCTGAAAACCCTGGTCGTAAACCTAAGAAAGTCAAGCACATCTTGATCGGTTCTCCTGAACAAGTTCGGCATACTATTTATGCCATTTATGGTCTTAAATACGCCTATCCCGACGAGTGGAGCACTCCCGAACCTACCGAAAACCCTGGTGAGGTTATGACCACTTTGATTCGATATTTCTATGTAGACTAGGATAGGGTTTTGCCAGGGTTTGACGCCCTGGCGACCAGGAATTGTGGAGGTTATTTTTAAGCTTAAGCGCTACGCGCACGCTACGCGAACAGCTATCAGCCAATGGCTGACCACTGACCACTGAGCACTGACTACGGACGAATGTATTAGTTGATCAGTCGTTATTCAGATTTGAGTGCAGTTAAGCTGTACTGGTTGACGTTTACACAATAGAATTCGGTCAAGGATTGGGGTTAACCAGAACTTGACCGATTTTTTTTAGAGCTGATTTGTCAACTCGCTGTAATCTTTGTAGGATAAGGCTTGCGCTAAACTAGAACAATTGAACTATTTAATACCAAAAAGACAATCATAGCAAGGTTTTCAGGTTTCTTAATATTTACTTTACAAATTAGCTCTTATTGGTATAGTTAAGGTAATTATTAATTTGGTAAGTTACTTTCGTTCCGGGTTTTAGGGAACGCGCACCGTAGAGATTAGGGAGTCGGAAGCTAAGGCCGTGGGCCACGCTTACTGGCAGAGCCAGACGCTGCGCAAACGCGGACGGAGCTTCGGAGCAAAAAATAAAATTGAGATGTACCTCACCCTTACTAGAAAACGCTATAGTTATAGGAGTTCTGAATTGGGTGAGTTACACAAGTTGTGGCTTTTAGGGAGTAGAAATCCCCCCTAACCCCCCTTAATTAAAGGGGGGAAAGCAGTAGGGAGTAGGGGTAAGAAAAAAGCGGTGCATCTCAAGGTTGTAAATCTACAATTCAGGGAACGGGAGAAGTTTTTTAGCCTTCAATAGCATTATGTTTGCCCAAGTCAGATGCACCCGAAAAAACCAGCAAAAATGGATGAACAAAAACTACGATCATACCTGAAGCTGATCGAGCAAGTGCTAACTTGTCCCAGCGGTGAAGAATTCAAAATTCTTGAGACCAACCGTGAGTTAGTGGATTCAGAGTTATTGCAGGTAATGGCACAAGTAGCAGAACAACTAACAGCAGAGGGCAAGCAAAATAGGGCAGAAGTTTTACTGGGTCTGAGGAGTGAGCTGTTAGATATCCTGGGAATCTCAGAAACCCCTACCTCAGCTAATCCCTCATCCCAAGATTATCTGAAATTTTTGACAGAGGTATTGCTGGCAACTGACAACAGCGATAGCGACCCGAAAGTGATCTACCCACTCCTGGGAGCCAACCTAGACAAACTGGATGATAACTTTATCAATATCCTGCAAACCTGGGCAAGTGCTAAACTCTCAGAAGCTCAAGCAGAATACATTGCTAAAGTTATTTGGGAATTCAGCAACCTGATCCAGCAGTGTCCTCTAGGCAATAAAGCCAATAACATGGAAATCGCCATTGCTGGTTACAAACAGGTGCTAACGGTGTTTACCCGTGAGAGTAAGCGGGAAAGTTGGGCAGCGATTCAAACCAACCTGGGACAAGCCTACAGAAACAGAATCCGTGGCGACAGTGCTCATAATCTAGAACTTGCCATTACCCAATACCAACGAGCATTGTCAGTTTACACCAAATCAGATTTCCCTATCTATTGGGCAATGACTCAAATCAACCTAGGCGATGCCTACAGAAACAGAATCCGCTACCACAGGGCTGAGAATCTGGAAAAAGCTATTGCCCGATACCTACTAGCCTCGTCAGTTTACACTCAATCACACTTCCCCTACTATTGGGCAGAGATTCAAAGTAACCTAGCTGAAGCCTACAGTGAGAGAATGCTTGGGGGCAGGGCTTATAATCTCGAACTTACCATTGACGCATACCAACTGGCTTTGGAAGTTTACACCCAAGAAGACTTCCCCATGGAGTGGGCACAGACTCAAGTTAACCTGGGCAATGCCTACACTGAGAGAATCGGTGGTGATAGGGCTGATAATTTAGAATTTGCCATTGAAGAATACCAACTGGCTTTGGAAGTTTACACCAAAAAAGACTTCCCCATGGAGTGGGCACAGACTCAAACCAAGCTGGGTATTGCTTACAGAAACAGAATCCGTGGGGACAGGGCTAAAAATCTAGAACTTGCTATTGAAGCATTCCAACAAGCTTCGTCCGTTCGCACCACACAAGACTTACCCATGGCTTGGGCAATGACTCAAAACAATCTGGAGCCGCCTATTGTGACAGCATCCATGGTGATAGGCAAGAGAATCTGAAAAAAGCGATACAGTTGTTTGATTCAGCAGTGGTGCGTTACGGGTAGCAACCTAACCCTGACTACTCAGGGGGTGACAACAAGGCATTAAACTGGATAGGGTGTGGGGTGTGGGGGGTAGGGGGTGGGGAAAATAGAAGGGAATTTGGAGTGAGCCTAGCGATAACAATCGGTCCGAAACCTGATTCAACCGTCCAATGCAACTTCCTCTGAGTCGTCCCATGTTTTACCCAAATGTAAAAAACCTACCCCTGTGAGCTACTCCCTACTCCCTACTCCCTACTCCCTACTCCCTATTTCTTTTTAAGAGAAATAAGTGAAGGTAAAAAAGCGGGGAGTCGTACATGAATTATCTTGGCTTGATCAAACAAGCCATCTTTGATTAGGTGAGGTAGATGCTGAGGTCTGACATTGTAAATCTTGTTGTCTATGACTTTTACTTTGCCTCCTTCTTGCTCGAATAAACCTGATTGTAATAACTGGTTAAAATAGTACTGGTCACCAAAATGTCCTGCTCTCATAGTTGAGTCATTTTGTGTTGATACCAGAGTAATCCAGCCATCTATCATTTTACTAATGAATTTGCATTTTTTAAAGGCAAATACTCCTGTGTTTATGGTTTTTTTAGATTCATAACCAAGATATTTATATGGTGTTTGATTATAGTCAACATTAGGTTCTTTAGTTATACATAAATCACAGTCATCTAGTAAATAAAATATCTGAAAAATATCACCAACAACTAAGGTGTCTGTATCAAGAAATAGAGTTTTTTGATAAGGGCTCCTTTTTAAGATGTCTACTTTTAGTTTATGAGGATTTTTCTTCTCATTTAAGGGATAGACTGTACAGCCATCTAATTCTCCCATGGGGCAATCGGTAAATAGGGAGATCGGGATAGTAGGATTAGATTTCTTGAAAAACTTATAAGCGTTAATAAATTCTTGTTTAAATTTTTCCCCAATGGCTAAATAAATTACACCACAGTCGTGGCTTGTGTTATTATTTTGACTAGGGTTTTCCTGGAAACCTTTACTATGGTTTTTACTATGGTGTTTATACAGACCTTCTAATAAAGCTTCCCCAAAATTATCTTCTGACCACTGGAAGTTAGGGTTAAGGGACATCCCTAAGCGATACTCAGCCACTGCTTCAGCGGCCATGGCTTTTCGGGCTAAGGCTTTTCCTAAGGTAATATGATACTGATGGTGATCAGGTTTGAGGTCAATGGCTTTACGGTAAAATGCGATCGCAGCTTCGAGATGACCTTGTTTCTCCAAGACTTCCCCCAAGTTGTAATGAGAGGAAGATATCGTGGGGTTAAGGCCAATGGCACGACGGTAAGCGATGATAGCTTGATCAAGTTGATTACTTTCTGTGTAAGCTTTCCCTAATTTATGATGGAAGCCACAGAAGTATTGTGCCTTCTCTGGTATCGCCAGTACATCAATTCTCTCAGTGTTAAGCTTTGTCTTTGGTTGTATTGGTTGTAAATCGTAATGATGCCGCCTCAGAAAATCGTAAATATCCTGTCGATTACCGAGGGTTTGTTTAAATACTTTCTCGTTAATCTCAATCACCATCCGAGGTTGATGTTGATATATAGTCTCTTCGGCTCCTTTGAGGGCTTTTAACTCCCAACCTTCTATATCAAACTTGATCAAGTCTAACTGGGTAAACTCAAAGGAATCTAATGGAACAGCTCGAATGGTTTGTGAGGAATCTGAATAGGAGCAAAAACTCTCTCCTGTATTCGGTCTAATCACCAAATTCAGGGTTTCTTCTTGGTCTGAAAGAGCATAGTTATAGGATTCTGCCCCTGGTACATTTAACGTCAGACATTCATAAGCTTCTGGCAGGGGTTCAAATGCTAATACTCGACCAGTTAGGCCGACTTTATTCAAGTAAGCAATGGTGTGATCGCCAATGTTGGCACCAACATCGATGGCCACACCACCCCTTGGTATATGGGGTAAAATCTCCTTCAGCAGTGATTGATCGTGATCTAAGCGTCCTACTTTTGGGATTAATTGAGTCCTATAGGTATCATTTTCAATTAATGCAATACCATTCCAAAATTTGATTGCCATAGTTAAATTTTAAAGGGAGCAGGGAGTATGGAATAGGGAACAGGGAGCAGGGAGCAGGGAGTAGGGAAAAAATCCTGGGCTCTTCTAGAGTAGTTATGATATAGCGTTTTTATCTGGGTTGTAAACAGACTTCTTTCCTTCAAACTTTAGCATGTATGCCTCTTGCCTCTTACCTTCAAACTTTTTCCTGTTCCCTATTCCCGATTCCCGATTCCCGATTCCCTATTCCCGATTCCCGATTCCCTATAATCCTCAAGAGACTTCTCTCATTTTAAGCCAAAAGGAAGCTCCTCCTTTATTAACACCAGTCATTTCAGGTAATTGCAAAAGGGATGATATTATTGCTTTTAACTCTGGATCGTAAGCGATGAAAGCGTTTGGCAAAATAATATCAAATTTACTGCCTTCTGCCAAGATGTAGGCGGCTAATACATACTGTTCAGAATAATGGCGCTTGTGCCATTTTTGAGGATAATCATAGGGCAAAAAGATATTATGGAACTCGACAATGACACCTGGTTTTAATTTGTATAAAACATCTAAAAACATTACTGTGGCATCGGAATTCATGAATACTCGATGGGAATTATCGACAAATAAGATATCCCCAGATTCCAGTTGATCAAAAATAGCAATGTCAACAGTTTCGACAGGTTTTCTAATTACCTCATCACAGATTAAATCAACTTCTGCTCTTGGCTGAGGATCGATAGATATAATCTTAGTGTTTAGCCCACCATCTTTGATCGCTCGCCTAGCGAATTTTGTGGAATTTCCTGACCCAACTTCCAAATAGAGTTTAGGCTTATTCAAGCGTATAATACTATAAAGGGATACGGCATCAAGACCAGGGAGCCAGGGATTGAATAATGATGGCTCGGGGGAGTGCTCTTTTATAGCTTTATTGGCGAATTTTAGCAGGTTTTCCTGGTATTGCAAAAAGCTATTGAGATAAGTTTTGTAAGTCTCTCTCCCTCGATTAATTATTTCATACAGTTTGGGATGAGGAGGCTTCCCAAACCCATATCTTGATTTTTGATTTATGGGATAATCGAAATAGAGGAACGTGCCATTATAGGATTTTTCAGTTTTCATTTTTAATAGCAGTTATCAATTTGGTGAGGTAGTTTTGTCTTGGGGAGTCGGGAATCGGGAGTCGGGAATCGGGAGTCGGAGTAGGGTAGGTTGAAGGTTGAAGGTTGTAAGTTTAAAGTTGTAAGTTTAAAGTTGTAAGTTTAAAATTGAAGGTTGCCTATTGCCTATTGCCTATTCCCTATTGCCTATTGCCTATTCCCTATTCCCTATTGCCTATTGCCTATTCCCTACTCCCTACTCCCTACTCCCTATTCCCTATTCCCTACTCCCTACTCCCTACTCCCTAGCTTGCCTTGTTTTTCCAAAACACTGGTCAACTGAGCCTTTACTTCATAATTTTCGGGTTGGATCTCGAGGGCGATTTGGTAGAAAATGATGGCTTGGTCTAACTGATTTTGTTTAACTAATGTATTGCCTAACTGTAGATACAGTTCAGGATCGTTGGATTGTATCCCTAATGCTTTGTGATAATTATCGAGATTATCTGGATTAGTCAGAATGGCTCGACGATAACAGCTCATTGCTTGATCTAAATCGACCTGAACTCTTTCTCGAAGCACATTTCCTAATTTTTCCTGTATCTCGGGGTCATCTGGGTTTAACTGTATAGAGCGGCGGTAGGACGCTACCGCCTCATCGGACTTTCCCAATTGAACCAATACACCTGCTAAACTACTGTGTAACTGAGGATGGCCTGGATTTAATGTAATAGCATCGCCATAGGCGGTAAGGGATTCATCCCAACGCTGGAGTTTGCTGAGGGCGTTTCCTAAGTTTTGGTAAAATTCAAAGTACTGGTTGGGGCATAGGGCTATGGCTTGGTTTAAGGCTGCTACTGCTTCGTCTAATTTGCTGTATTCGGTTAAGGCTAGCCCTAAATTATGGTGAGACCAGGGATTGTAAGGATTTAGTTCTATGGCTCGCTGGTAAGCTGTTGCTGCTTCATCCCAATTCTGTTGGGTTAAGAGTAAATCCCCTAACCAATGGTAAGATTCACAACAGTTGGGATTGATATCGAGAGCATAGCGATAGGCTGCGATCGCTTCTGCTATTTTCCCCTGTTCTCGCAAAGTATCTGCCCATTGGTGAGCGGCTAGCCAAGGGTCTTCTGATGGCGGTTCATAGTCTGGTTCTTGCCACTGTCCCAATGCTTCCAATGCTTTGCGCAAGGGGTAGTATAAATCAGGATTTTCTGGACTGAGGTCAATGGCACGACCATAAGCGATAATTGCTTCCTGCCAGTGCTGGAGTTGGGTGAGAGCCTCCCCTAATTTTTGGTAAAACTCAAAGTACTGATTGGGGGATAGGGCTATGGCTTGTTGATAAGCGGCTACGGCTTCTTCTAGCTTCCCTTGTTGGGCTAAGGCTAAGCCTAAATTATTGTGAGTCCAAGCATTGTAGGGGTTGAGTGCTATGGCGGATTGGTAAGCTGCTGCGGCTTGCTCCCAATTCTTGTTTTCTCGATATAAATCCCCTAGCCAATGGTGAGACTCAAAGCGGTCGGGATTGGTTTCAATGGCATCGCGATAGGCTGCGATCGCTTCCTCCAATTGTTTGGTTTCTCGCAGAGCATCGGCTAAGCTCTCTTTAAGCCCATTGATGGTGGGGTTAATGGTTATAGCGCGACGGTAAGCGGTAATGGCCTCATACCATCGAGTTTGCGAGCTCAGACTATCCCCGAGATTTCGGTAAACCCAAGCTGGCTGGTCTTGATTGAGTGCGATCGCATTTTGGTAAGAGGCGATCGCATCGTCTAAATTGCCCTGTTGCTGCTGACATTGTGCCAAGTTAGGATATACTATCCTCTCATTTTCCGGGTCAGACTTATTTGCGTCCTGGTAAGCGGAAACTGCTTGATCAAATCGATTAGTCTGCCTCAGAGCATCCCCGAGATTTTTGTAGATCCAAAACGGATGGCTAGGATTGAGTGCGATCGCATTTTGGTAGGATGCGATCGCGTCTTCTAAATTTCCCTGTAGTGCTTGAGCTTGTCCTAAATTGTGATAAAAATCGGGATGGTCTGGCTCAAACTGCATCGCCTCCTGGTAAGCCTCCATGGCCTGATCCAGTTTTCCTTGAGCCGTCAGAGCATCCCCGAGATGTTTGTATACCCAAAACGACTGTTGAGGATTGAGGGCAATTGATTTTTGGTAGCTTGCGATCGCCTCTTCTAAATCTCCCTGCTGAGCCTGAGATTGTCCCAAGAGGTGATAAATTCCTGGATTATCTGGCTGTAACTCAATTGCTTCCTGGTATGCTGCAATTGCTTCACTCTGTTGTCCTTGCTGTCTCAATTGGTTCGCAATACTTACAGAAGTTTCAACCATAGCTAGTTCTATTTGGCAGGGCATCCTAATACTATTTCTTTATACTGTTATTTAAAGATGGTTAAAAAATTGTGTTCTATCTAGCATTTTCTAATCGAATTGATTCTGCTATCTTAGGGATTTCGCCAAAACTTGATTATTCTAGCTAATCGATTCTAGCTAATCTATTCGATTTGCTTATATAAAATAGCCTTTGCATTTGAGATGTAAACCTTAATGGTCTTTTTTTCTTGGACAATAAAACTGAGGATCGCTTTCCCCTGTTGCCTTTTGGCTCTTGCCTTGTGCCTTTTTCGGCAATACGTGTGTTTACAACTCAGATGCAAACTCTATAACAATACCATCAATATCAAGGATTAGCAATCAGCACAATGGCCGAACCGTTGTATATCAAGCCAGAGATTCCAGCAACCCTAGGCATCAGCATTTTCACGGTGCCTAAGCCTTTCCTAGGTAAGATTGGTATCATCCAGCACAACGCCATTACTAGCTGGACTTTGCTCAAACCTAAGCCAGAAATCATTTTATTTGGTGATGAAATTGGTACAGCTGCGATTGCTCAGGAGTTAGGAGTTAATCATGTTCCTGATATCGAGTGCAATAGCTATGGCACTCCTCTACTGGATAGTGTATTTGCCCAAGTCCAGGAGCAAGCAACTTACGATATCATCACTTACATCAATGCTGATATTATTTTACTGAAGGATTTTACCCAAGCCATTCAACAGGTCTGCCAACACCTAGACACATTTTTAATCACTGGACGACGCTGGAATCTTGACTTGTCCAATCCCATAGAATTTCAGTCTCCTACCTGGGAAGAAAGCCTGTGTCAACAAGTCTATCAAACCGGTTGTTTAGGTGCTCATGATGCTAAGGATTACTTTATCTTTCCTAAATATTTATTCCCTACTATCCCTAAGTTTGCGGTAGGACGGGGATATTGGGATACCTGGATGGTAACTACTGCGGCGATGAAGGGTTATCCCATAGTCGATGCCAGCGAAGTGGTGATGGCAGTGCATCAAAATCATAGCTACGGTCATCTGATGGGGGGCAAAAATGAGGCTCATATGGGTAAGGAAGCCCAACAGAATAAAACTATTGGCAATGTCCAAGGACAAGGCACCATTGCTGACAGCACCAGGCAGCTAAAACCCTGGCATGATCACGATTCACCACGAGTTAGTGTGATTATTATTGTTAATAATACTAGCGCGCTAGTTAAGCGAGCAGTGGACAGTGTGCTGGCTCAAAACTATTCCGACTATGAAATTATTGTGGTGGATGGGGCTGGTAATAGATCCCCCCTAGCCCCCCTTAATAAGGGGGGGATGCGAGCAGCAGGGAACAGGGAGCAGGGAGTAGGGAGCAGGGAACAGGGAGTAGGGAGCAGGGAGCAGGGAACAGGGAACAGGGAACAGGGAACAGGGAACAGGGAACAGGGAACAGGGA
>NZ_CEYLVT010000255.1:0-9873 GCF_982860115.1 Moorena sp. | reverse complement strand
GGAGTTGGTAAGAAGCCCACACTGAACCGCGCTTGTCAGTGTGGGAGTATGTCACAAGTTAAACAGAGCATAACTCGCCTAGGATTTTAAGGCTAGGATCTAGGACGCAGTTCACGATATCGTATATCATTTTTTTGACAGAAGGGGGCAAAAAAGCCCACTTCTGCTGCTCTTTTTGACAAGACTGCTGGTCAATCATGGACTTATCTGCTATTTTAAACGTTGCCCTTGGCTTATTTTTTGTCTACCTGATCACCAGTCTGTTAGCCTCTGAAATCCAAGAATATCTCGCTAGCATTTTACAATGGCGAGCTAAACACTTACAGAGGGCTATCGAAAATTTAATTAATGGTGGGATTCAGTTACGAAATATAACCCTGAAAGATGTGGTCGATGAGTCAGATGAAGAATCAGTTAATGTAACCGTTGATCAGATTAACAATTTAAAAAAGACCAAACGGCTTTTAGCAAAACTCTATCAAAATCCGTTGCTTAAATCAGTTAATCACGAAGCCAAAGGCCTAGATAAGCAAAATGAATTAAAGTCAAATTCTAACTCAAAGGTTAGTGGGCCTTCCTATATTCCATCAGATACCTTTGCCACCGCTTTAATCATGACCATTGTTCAGCAGGCATCAACCTTCAAAGATAATGCCGAGATTACTCTGGACAATTTTAAAACAGCCCTTGAAGAAGAGAAGATTAAAAATTTACTTCCTGAAGACTTAAAGATAACGCTTTTAACCCTGATTGATAAAGCTAAATTTGAATACTCTGACCGGAACAAAGACCTGAAAACACTCCAGGAGGAACTGGCAACATGGTTTGACGAATCCATGACACGAGCTGCAGGGGTATACAAGCGTCAGTCTAAAGCCATATCTTTTTTAATTGGATTAGTGATTTCCCTAGCCTTGAATATCGATACCATCAATATCAGCAATCAATTCTATAAAAACCACAGTGTAAGAGCCGCTGTCAATCAAGTGACTAATAGAATTGTGAATGAAACTAGTGTCTGTTTACAGCAAGAATCAAACAGTAATGACTGTTATGATACTATAACCTCAGCTGTAGATGACCTAGCCTTCCTTCCCATTGGCTGGGGAGAAACTAATCTTGTAGAGCAGTTTGAAGAACCGAATCACCTTCCCAGAGAGCTGGGTTTGACTTGGGTTTACTTCAAATTCGTTTTAGGGATTATTTTGAGTGCGATCGCAATCTGTATGGGAGCCCCCTTTTGGTTTGAAGTACTAAATAAGTTAGTCAACGTTCGTAATACTGGAGACAAACCAAAATCCTCTAAATAGACTCCCAACTGCTAGTCCTATTTTAGTACTCCTATTTAGGCTGCAAGGCAAGAACTATAGCCTGGGTCCAGTGTACCTTGATCGGTGTGAACCTACAGGGTAAGTAGCAGGAACGCCTCTTTCCAGTATTTGGTTCAAATATATTGAATAATAATTGAAGATTAAATTTCCCACCATTTTTAATCGCCTTCTTCAAGTCTTTGACCGGAAACAATGCATTTTTAATCTTTTCATCACTAAGTTTAAAATCGCATTTTTGACCAGGACGAATTTTACCAACGTCTTGGCTTTTGGGTGCCTCTTCCATATCACCAGAATTTACCCAAACCATAGGTCGTGCATTATTTCCTAAGTCAGTGATAATACTCTTATCCCAGTCTATTTCAATATGAACAGGATTCTCGTTGGTTTTATTTTTAACAGTCAGTTTAAGATCCTTTAACTCATCAAATTTATAGCTAGGAGCGAAGCCAAAGTTGACTTCCATAAAATCATTAAGATCGTGCTTTTCCAGTTCCTGATTGATAGCGTCAGAGTCTACCTTAACGGTTATGAGTTTGTCTATTTCATCGAAAGCTTTGTACAAAACGTAAGTAACGCCGATTATATAAATCGTCAGGATTAGCAAGTTTTGGTCGTTATCCATTGAGAGTAAACCTCTTAAAAAGACTAGTTTAAGGTTTTATTCGTTAATGGGGATAAGAAGAGTCTGGATAAGAATTTTTAGATTATACCTCATAAATGAGTTGACTCAAGATTGACTCACGCCATCAATAAAGACAAATCAAAAAGCAGCCTGTCCTCAGGAACAAGCTGCTTTAAGGCTTCATGCTAGCAAAGCAAGAGACTAGGTCATGGCACTAGCTAATGGCACTAGCTAATGGCACTACATCATGCCCATGCCGCCCATGCCGCCCATGCCGCCCATGCCGCCCATGCCGCCCATGTCGGGAGCAGGAGCAGCGGATTTAGGTTCAGGTTTCTCTACCACCAGGGCTTCTGTGGTCAAGACCATACCAGCGATAGAGGCAGCATTCTGTAGGGATGAGCGTACTACCTTAGCAGGGTCAATAATACCTGCAACAATCAAGTCTTCAAGGGTGTCAGTAGCAGCATTATAGCCAACGTTACCAGTACTCTCCCGTACTTTCTCTACAATGACGGAACCTTCAACACCAGCATTATCCGCCATCTGAGCCAGGGGAGCTTCTAATGACCTGGCTACAATAGTTCCACCAACTTTCTCTTCGTCCTCTAGGTTGTTTGTCAGTGCAGGAATTTTTTCTATTAAGCGAATTAGGGTTGTACCACCACCAGGAACAATCCCTTCATCTACCGCAGCTTTAGTAGCATTGAGGGCATCTTCAATCCGCAGTTTGCGGTCTTTGAGTTCTGTTTCAGTTGCGGCACCAACTTTAATTACTGCTACACCACCGGCCAGTTTAGCAATCCGTTCTTGGAGTTTCTCCTTATCGTATTCGGAGTCAGTTTCTGCTAGCTGGCGGCGGATTTGCTCAACTCGCTTTTCTACATCTGCCTTAGTTTGACCACCAGCTACAATAGTGGTGCTGTCTTTGTCAATGCTAACTTTGGTAGCATTTCCTAGCATATCTAGGGAGACAGTATCCAGGCTCAAACCAACGTCTTCGGATATTACCTGACCACCGGTCAAAACTGCAATATCCTGTAACATTTGCTTGCGGCGATCGCCAAATCCTGGTGCCTTGACCGCAGCGGCATTCAATACACCCCTGGCCTTATTCACCACCAGAGTTGCCAAGGCTTCACCATCTAGATCTTCGGAAATAATCAGCAAGGGTTTGCTGTCACGAGCCACTTTTTCCAGAATCGGTACCAAATCCTGGATCACACTAATCTTTTTATCGGTAATCAGGATGTAGGGGTTTTCAAATTCCACTGTCATCCGTTCGTTATCGGTCACGAAGTAAGGGGAAATATAACCGCGATCGATCTGCATCCCTTCCACTACTTCTAATTCGGTGGAGAGGGATTTGGATTCTTCAACGGTGATCACACCATCTTTGGTGACCTTTTCCATGGCTTGGGCAATCATCTCACCCACTTCTGGATCGTTACCAGCGGAGACTGTAGCAACTTGAGCGATCCCAGTTCCCTGAACCGGCTGTGCCATAGCCTGAATCTCTTTGACCAGCTCGGCAACAGTTTTTTCGATTCCTCGGCGCACAGCTACAGGATTTGCGCCAGCTGCCACATTCTTAAGACCTTCTCGAATCATGGCCTGAGCCAGAATGGTAGCTGTGGTAGTGCCATCCCCAGCAACGTCTTTAGTCTTGGATGCGACTTCTTGAATCAGTCTAGCGCCAGTATTTTCTAAGGGGTCTTCCAGTTCAATATCTTTGGCAACGGTAATACCATCATTGACAATCTGGGGTGCCCCATACTGTTTTTCCAGAAGCACATTACGACCTTTTGGACCAAGGGTAATACGTACAGCATCAGCTAGGGCATTGACCCCCCGCTCCAATGAGCGTCTGGATTCTTCGTCAAACGAAACGATTTTTGCCATTGGTTGTTTAAAGTTGCTTTGTGTCTCCATTAGCAAATTTAGCACTCTTACACGAAGAGTGCTAATTCCTCTGACAATTTTGAACTTTCCAGAACTTAAAACACTGATGTGCCGGGGGGTTTAAGCCATAACCATCCCACCATCGACATTAAAGACTTGTCCAGTGATATAGGCAGCAGCTGGATCAGCTGCCAAAAACCTTACCATCCCAGCTACTTCTTCTGGCTGACCGTAACGACCTAGAGGGATATGCTCGATAATGCCTTCTGCTTTCAGGTCAGTAGTCATATCAGTGGCAATAAAACCCGGAGCTACGGCATTGACTGTAATCCCACGACTAGCAAACTCTTTGGCAACGGTTTTGGTTAAGCCAATCACACCAGCCTTGGCAGCACTGTAATTGGCTTGACCAGGGTTTCCCATTAGTCCAGACACTGAAGCAATATTGATAATGCGACCAGACTTTTGCTTTAGCATCAGTTTGCTCACTGCTTTGATACATAAAAATACCCCAGTCAGGTTGAGATTAATTACTGCGTGCCAATCTGAGGGTTTCATCCGCAATAACAAGTTGTCGCGGGTAATCCCAGCATTATTCACTAGCACGTCTATACGACCAAACTTTTCGAGAGTCCCTTTAACTAGGGCATCAACTTGTTCAGCTTCAGACACATCAGCCTGAAGTGCTAAGGCTTCACCCCCAGCATCAATGATAGCCCCTACGACCTGATCAGCTGCATTACTGGAACTGGCGTAGTTGACTACAACCTTTGCCCCTGACCCAGCTAAGGCCAAGGCCACAGCTCGGCCAATTCCTCGCGAGGCACCGGTCACGATGGCTATGCGATCGCTTAATTGTTGGGAAGATGGTTGCCCAGATGTCTGTAATGTTTCCATAAACCTTGAACTGTTTTCCATCCTGCCTGATCTTGTCCTGTGGGCAGGAACGGTTTCCTCCAAAGTTAACTTTACAGGAATCTTTAGCTTAGTCCAGCCCCAATGATTTTGGACTAGAATCGATCAGAAGGACTCGGAAAGGTTTCTTGCTCATGGCCGTTAAAAAGCAGTTCAAAACATTCCAAGAATTATTATCTGGCTCAGATGTGCCCGTGTTGGTAGATTTCTATGCCATTTGGTGTGGGCCATGTCAGATGATGGCTCCTATCCTAGAACAGGTCAATGCGGAGCTCAAAGATCGTTTGCAAGTTGTAAAAATTGACACGGACAAATACCCCCAGCTTGCTTCCCAGTATGGCATTGAGGCGTTACCAACCTTGGTACTGTTTAAAAACGGTCAGCCTCAACAACGGATAGAGGGGCTCAGACAAGCGGAAGACCTGATTCAACTATTACAACCTTTGATTTAAGATAATTTGGGTTGAAATTTTCCTTGATACCTGGACTGAGATGATCAGCTGATAACTGATAGCTGATAGCTAATTACTGATTGCTGATTGCTTATGTACCTTGCCCTTTGACCTTTTTTTCCAGGGTAATGGGATGAGCCCCCGTGATTTATCTGGGATTTATCCGGGGGATATCAGCCTGCTAGACCAAAAAACCTAGCTAGGAAGATGGGGCTTCATCCTTAGAGGAATCAGACTTAGACGAATCTGATTCTTCTGGGGCTGATGGGGTGGAATCGCTGCTAGGGGTAGCTGATTTTTCTTTCTCTTTAGCACGCTCCTCCCGCTTTTTGCGATCAGCTTGAATCGCGTCTTCTATCACTACCCGAGCCTGTGCCATTTTTTCGAGGTTGCTGCGGTACAACTCCAAGTCTTTTTGTAGCTTTTCGGAAGGAAGGTTTAATCCACTACTAATTTTGTTAAGTACTTCTTCGAGCTGCTTTTGGTCCTGAGCTAACTCCGAGTCCGCCTGCTCTAGCAGTGAAAATAAACCAATGGCAAACAATCTGCTGTACTTAAACTGAGAATTTTGTGCGATCGCAGCTATAGTGGTTGCCAAATCCCCAGTCCCATTCTCAGAGGTTGGGGAACTGAACCAGGAGATCAAATCTTGCCCAGACATAGACTCTACGCTGGTTTTGAGCCGTTGGGCATCTTCCTGGTACTGCTGAGCTTCACCTCCGACTGCTTGACACAGAGCATTAAAAATTGATTCTTTATCATTTCCCGGTTGATAGCTCTGCATAAACCGGTCAAAGCATGTCACCACACCTAAGCCATAGATGGGGTCGTAGTTAAAATCGACATTAACCGACAGCAAATGCATCTCTACCATCAACTCTTCCACTACACGTCGGTAAATAGAGTTGATGGGGCGAGTGTGATAGGTGTAGAAATCCCGTTTAGTATCCGAGACTGTGCGAACAGTATTCACAAGGCAGATCAGAATTGAAGCTTTATAATATTTTTATTATCTCCCATGAAGTACCTACCACCAAATCCAAGATGATGGTGGGGGTTTCCAGTTTCATCCGCTGATGCCAGATTGGTCTTAATCAACGTCCGGAGGTTTTGCTCTATCGCACTTACTCCCGCAGTAGGAGCTAAAGGATTTGTTCCCCTACTACCCTGGCCGCAACCCGCCTCCCGCAGGTCGTTTGATTTCTTGGAGTTCAACTTGCTGTGGACTTATTTTTACAAAGCTCAGCCAAGTTATTTTCCCGAGCTGCCGCTAGTAGCATTCAAGCCCTTTTCGTCGGTCGGGTCAATCAGCACCTTTGCTATTCTAACACGCTGTGATCACACATCTGTGGTATAAGATTTACCGAAGCCAAGCCAAGCTTAATTTGAAACCTAATGGGTGCAACATTTAACCTGTACAAACCTACTCACAAGCAGATAGGACGATGGTATAGCATTAGTTTTAACTAATGGTTGTTGCCGACAAAGCAATGCCAAAAGCATTGCGCTATTTTTATTAATGGAGGCTCTTCTGCCTACTCTCAAACCGCACTGTAACTTCACTCAGTCCATTATTTTACGTCGCTTAACTTACGACCAGCTGCCAAAGCTTTTAGTTCTTCGTTGGGCGGTAGTGTTCCCTTGTTAAACAAGTTACTAACTTATTTGATTATAAAACAGTAGATAATGTTTGACAAGGTAAGGTTTAGAGAGCTATAAGGCTAATAGTTGCACCTCTATTCAGGTGGCGATACTACTGGATAAACCATCTAAGGCTTCTTCCTCCGTTTCAAAAATTTCAAATACTGTGTCCATCATAGTGACTTCAAACACGAGCTTGGCGTCTGGATGAACAGAACAAATGCGAAAGCTGCCCTTAATTTTGTCAGCATCTCGCATGCCAGCCACTAAGGATGTCAAACCCGAACTATCAATAAAGTCAACCTGACTCAGATTAACCACTACATGCCTGCGCAGTTGGGAGATACACTCTTGCAATTTCAGACGAAAAGGCCAAGCTGTAGTGATGTCCAGGCGTCCAATCGGTTTCAAAACAATCACATTTGTACCATCTTCAGTAGTATGAGTTTTCTGATCGATATGAACCATCAGCACCTCCTTGTAGCAGCTACCGTTCATTGAAACCTTACCAAATCTAATCATTAAGAGTTGAGAGTGCGTCCCGAACGATTCAGGTGCGACAATCACGCGAATTTAATTCTTAATGGGTCAAGCGCACCTGTAGGACTAGCGCCACCTTTAGCCCCTGACTGCTTCCCAGCCAACTGAAAAAGCTCCAAAATGTTTTTTAATTAATACGCCCTGACTAACAAATTAAGCGGGGAAGACTTTTCTTAAAGCAAGCCCTCTGTGATTGGGATCATGGAGGTTCTCACTGCAAGCTAGTTTAGCTTACAGTGATTGGTTAAATGTCAGGGAACGTATCCAATTGTTGCACAAATCTGGTCAGAAGACCTTAATATGAAGGTAATGATGGGGATTAATCACGGATTTCTATTCTATCTTTCCCCAGCTATCAGCGTGTCGCGTATCAGCGTGTCGCGTATCAGTCATTGGCCGTAGGCTATCAGCGTGTCGCGTATCAGATAGCAGGGGATAGAACTGCACGGCATCGGATGAGTACAACTACCAGGGACTTTTAAGCAGCCCTACCAGCACCCCCGATGCTTGTTTACTAACTACCGTTGATTAGCTGACGGCTGATAGCTAACGGCTGATAGCTGACGACTGATAGCTGACATCGAACCATCCTAGTATTGCCATAAGTGACATGACAACAGGTTAAGCTTTCCAGTTTGCCCAGTCTTGAGGCTTGAGAAATATCTCATAGAGTTCGGATTCTGGTGTATTAGGCTCAGGTTGGTAACCGTATTCCCAACGCACCAAGGGGGGTAAGGACATCAGGATGGATTCAGTACGCCCGTTAGTTTGCAGACCAAAAATTGTGCCTCGGTCATACACCAGGTTAAATTCTACATATCGACCCCGACGATAGAGCTGGAAGTTACGCTCTCTTTCGCCATATTCCAGATCGCGACGGCGCTCTACAATGGGTAGATAAGCTGGTAAAAATGACTCAGAGCAGCTTGTGACAAAAGCAAATATATCTTCCCAACTCCGAGGCTCTAAAGCCCCAACCTTGTCACTGTATGCTGCTGCGGGACCATCTGGATGGGGACCACGATAGAGTTTACCCGTCGTGCCATCCTGATAGTCAAAAAATAAGCCCCCAACACCCCGCATTTCTTGACGGTGTTTCAGATAAAAATACTCATCGCACCAAGGCTTGAAGACTTGGTAATACTCAGGGTGATGGGCATCACAGGCTTTTTTCAATTGGCGGTGCAAATGGGCAGCATCTTCAGCAAAGGGATAGTAAGGGGTCAAATCGATTCCCCCACCAAACCACCAGACTGGTCCTGCCTCAAAGTACCGATAATTCAGGTGAACTGTGGGCACATAGGGATTACGAGGATGCAATACTAGGGAGGTACCAGTAGCGAAAAAACCATGTCCAGCTGCCTCGGGGCGCTGCTTCAAAATTGACGGTGGCAGCTGTTTTCCCCAAACTTCAGAAAAGTTAACCCCACCCTGTTCGATTACTGAACCATCGCGCATCACACGGGAACGACCACCACCCCCTTCTTCTCTTTCCCAAGCATCTTCTCTAAAGGTGCCAATCCCATCCTCTTTTACTAGAGCATCACAAATCGTATCTTGCAGCTGTTGCATCAATTGCTTGACTCTCTCCCTAGAGTCCGCAGGAGGTAAAGAAGTGGTATTAGTAGTAGTTGTTGTGTCCGTCTGTAAAGCTGTCATAAAAAATCCTAGCGAGTATCTAAGCAAAACCTTAAGTTTGCCTTGCCAATGTTATTGGTTGGTAGTTATTGGTTGGTAATTATTGGTTGGTACGATCGGTTACCGTCAGGGTCAGCCCTGGGGGTTGGCATAACTTCCAGGCAGTTGAGATCATATCCTAAATAGAGAGGGATTTTTCAACCAAAGCCATTTGGGAAAGATCATAAATCTGCCTGAGCATAGCTGCGGGAGGCGTGTAGTGATTCTTAATTTTTCTTTCAAATTAATTGCTGGTCACGAGGGGATTTGGTGTAAGTTTTCCCTCTTCAAGACCTATCGCGCCCTGAGTACTGCCCCAGTGGAAGTTCTCTGGCAAAAATTGATCAACTTAGCAGATGTGTCTTGGAATCCTCTGCTGTCAAGTACCAATGCTCCAAAAGGTTTAATGGCTAAACCTGGTTTAATTTATCAGGTAGTCACTCGCTTGATCCCAATTCCGGTGCGAATTTTCGTAGAGCGTGTCTTACCCGGTGAGCTACTCAGTATACGATTTCTGGCAATCCCTGGAGTTGAAAATCGTGTCACTTACCAAGTAGAGTCCACCCTTTGTGGTACCTATATTTCCTACTCAGTTACCCTAAAAGGCTGGTTATCACCCTTAATCTGGTGGATGATTCGCCCCTACGTGGCGCGGGTGGTATTTGAATTAGCCCAGGCCGCCGAGCAGGTCAGAGCAATCTAATACCGAGTTGGATTTAAAGATAGTAGATTGCTTGGATAGGGAGATGGGGAGATGGGGAGATGGGAACCCACCCCTAACCCCTCCCAG
>NZ_CEYLVT010000254.1:0-10072 GCF_982860115.1 Moorena sp. | reverse complement strand
ATAGTTTTTACCCTTGTTGTCACCCCCTCAGCAGGTTACCCACACAGCCCCTCCCCATTATCGACCGCATCAAGACAGTGAAATTGGATATTTTGTGAGTTGTAGCTAATTGTAAAATTTCTGTCTACTAATTGTGAAACTTATGTCTAGTCTTTATAAATTAAATCTCTCCCTAGACAGTTTTTTTTGCTATACTTTTTAAGTAGAATTTATTTTTATAAAGTCTGGTTATAACGCTTTTATATAAGCTGACAGCCATGGCATCTTGAAATCATCATATTGCTTACTTGTCTACTTGTGGCGTTCGCTTTATTATACAACTGTAGTATATAGTACTAATGCTACTGGACAGTATATTTTACAATTAAACAAAAACTATAATTAGACAAAAACTATTCTCAAAAAACTGATAAATTTTATTTATATTTATATGGGTGGCAACAAGCGCCCCAAAGTACTTGCTAGATCTAAGTTTAAGGTTAAAATGGAACCCAAACTAGACATATACAAAAGAAGCATAGTTTGAATTACTAAGAACTCTATACCTGATTATTTAATCTAAGTTTATGAAAAATTGCTTTCATAACTATTTTCAATTAACTATTTTCAATTAATTAGCAATAGTTATACCCATAAGTATTATAGCGCATCTGTAACAGCATCAAAAATTTTACCCTATGAAAACTGTTTCGATAATTATCCCAGTATACGGCGTTGAAAAGTATATTGCTACCGCAGTACAGTCGGTTATCAAGCAGACTTATAAAAACTTTGAACTGTTGATTGTTGACGATGATTCTCCCGATAAAAGTATAAACATTTGTAGGCAATTATCCGATCCAAGGATTAAGATTATTCATCAAACTAATCGGGGACTTGCTGGAGCGCGAAATACAGGAATTCGCCATGCCAAAGGAGATTATTTAGCGTTTTTAGATGGAGACGACTTGTGGTTACCTCAAAAACTGGAAAGACATATTGAACACTTAGAAAAATTCCCAGATATCGGGATTAGTTTTAGCCGTTCTGCTTTGATTAATGAAGCTGGAAATTTTATGGGTGCCTATCTAATGCCTAAGCTCACTAATATTACTATATCTGATTTGTTTCGAGAGAGTCCGATCGGGAACGGTTCGGCTGCTGTAGTTCGTCGGGAAGTCTTTGACACAATTAAGTATCAGGATAATCTTTACGGCTCTACAGAAGATTATTACTTTGATGAAAACTTCCGTCGTGCTGAAGATCTTGAATGTTGGCTTCGCATCGCTATTCAAACTGACTGGAAAATTGAGGGAATACCTGAACCATTAACCCTCTATCGAATTAATACACAAGGGTTGTCAGCTAATTTCTTCAAGCAGTTCGAGTCCTTGGAACAAATGATTGAAAAGACCCGTTCTTATGCTCCCACATTGACCAGCCGATGGGAAAACATTTCTAGGGCTTACCAATTGCGGTACTTGGCTAGGAGTGCTGTTCGTCTTAAAGTAGGTTCAGATGCTGTGACACTTATACATCGATCATTATCCAATCACTGGCTTATCGTACTAGAACAGCCACGGCGAACAATCTTAACCTTAATAGCCGCTTATATGCTTTGGTTATTACCTAAGTCTTTATATGCTCAAATTGAATTGCTTGTCTCTAAGCTGCTCAAAAATGTTAAAAAACAGCCTCTTGTCCAAAATTAGTACCGCTGCGCGTAATTCAAAATTAAACATTAAAAATTAACTAAACTTATAGAATAAACTTATTCTATAAGAGGTTTTAGGGTTGGTAATTATATCTTTATTGACCTTGTTCTTTTCTAGCATGCTTAACTAATTTCAAGGTGCGAACTACAATGAACAAAGTATCGGTCATTATTCCAGTATATAACGTGGAAAAATACATAGCAGCCACAGTAGAATCTGTGCTCGCCCAAACCTATAAAAATTTTGAGTTGCTACTGATTGATGATGGCTCTCCTGACAACAGTATCGAAATCTGTAAACAAATTAACGATCCAAGAATTAAAGTTATTCGTCAGGATAATCAAGGCGTATCAGCGGCTAGAAACACTGGGATTCGCCATGCTGAAGGAGAGTATATCGCTTTCTTAGATGGAGATGACCTCTGGGTTCCAGAAAAGCTAGAAAAGCATGTTTGGCATCTAGAAACATCACCCCATGTAGGAGTCAGTTTTAGCTATTCTGCGTTCATTGATGAAACAGGAACTCCGTTAGGAATCTATCAAATAGCCAAAACTAAAGATATAACTACAGATTATATCATGTGTCGTAATCCGATTGGAAATGGTTCAACACCAGTGATTCGGCGAGAAGTGTTTGAAGCAATTCGATACCGACAGCCTCAGGCTAGGGAGGATGCTTATTTTGATCCTCAATTGCAGAATATCGAAGACGTGGAATGTTGGCTGCGCATGGCGATTAAAACTGATTGGCAGATGGAAGGTTTGCCAGAGCCGCTGACTTTATATCGTATTCATTCACAAGGGCATTCAGCTAGTATACTCAAGCATATAAATTCTCTAGAAAAGGTGATTGAGAAAACACGTGCCTATGCTCCAGAGGTAATTGCTGAATGTGAAAAACCAGCCCGCGCCTATTATTTACGGTTTGGTGCTCGACGTGCCCTCAGCATCAAAGAAGGCTTGATGGCAACAGAATTGTTTAATAAGGCTTTAGGGACTTACTGGCGTATTTTGCTAGAGGAACCGCTTCGTACTCTGTTGACCGGGGCTGCTGCTTATTTGCTCCGACTTTTACCTAAAACTCTTTACCAGCAGATGGAAGCTGTGGCTTTAAAAACGACAGGAGCTTCACAAAAGCGCCGAATTTCTCAGGAGCAAGCTTAGTCTTTGATAGGGCGCTTTACAAACACTTTGTCAAGTTTTTATAAACTTTGTAGATAAAACTGCTCAACCCTGATTATTTTCTGTTATAAACTAAAAGCTAAGGTTTATACGCGGGTACAAAATGAATCTACCTTTAACCATAAAAACTCACCTGAAAGAGTTATTGATTGGCACACCGTTTGAGTCTGCGGCAAGAAGTATTGTTGATGTGATCAAGCCTCCTAGCCAAGATATCCTGACCAGCAGGCAAGATGACACCTATGTCTATCAGATTATGAAGCGGATTTTAGACAAATCCTCCAACTGTATCGATGTGGGTGGCAACATGGGGACTGTGTTGACAAAAATATGCCAACTGGCTCCCCTCGGTCATCATTATGCTTTTGAGCCGCTCCCCCGGCTGGCTACTCGGCTGCAAAAACGCTTCCCAAAGGTTGATGTTAGGCAAATTGCTTTGAGTGATTTAGAGGGAGAAACCACGTTCTGGCATGTTGTTGATGCCCCAGCACTTAGTGGTCTAAAACAAAGAGACTACACCCATTGGGGCTATAACAATGCTACAACAGAATCCATTGCCATCAAAACTCAGAAACTTGATGACATCCTTCAACCTGACTTCAAGGTTAATTTCATTAAGGTAGATGCAGAAGGAGCAGATTTTCAGGTTTTCAAAGGTGCTATCCGAACCTTAAAAACCCACAAGCCTTACCTAGTCTTTGAATTTGGTCGTAGTGGCATGGTTGATTATAAAATAACGCCAGCTATGATGTATGATTTGCTAGTCAACCAGTGTGGTTTAAAGATTTTTAAACTTAACAGTTGGCTACAGGGGTTAGCTCCACTCAGTGATACGGAATTTACGAGAATCTGTGAAGAAGACTCTGCTTGGAATTTCTTTGCTACGCCTTAGCAGTAGCTAGAAAATACAGGTGTATTCTATAGGATTTAGGAAAAACTGGGTAACAAATCCTATAAATCCCTATAAATCGCTATAAATAGTACGGTTGGTTATTAAAGTACTCTACTAGTAGAGTTACTGGGGAAGTCTTGTCCAAGTTGCTGATCTATTATTTCTATGATTGACTTGCTTGCGATCGCACTCAGGGTGCTTTTATGCTTATTTATTTTTGCGATTGGTCTAACCCTTGCTAAGTGGATTCCCAATCACCGGATTCGAGCGATTACCCAACCAAACCGTTGGTTTAGGCAAAGGGTTACTCTAGGACTGATGATCCTGACTAGTTTGATGATGCTGGGGTCAATTGTATTGGTCACTGATATCGTTAAGGTAAATTCAGGACACGCTGAGGTAGTTAACTCTCGGAAATACCAGACAAACATCCGCCTAGGAACAACTAATGTAGCGATCGGAGGTGGTGGTTATGTCACTGGTGTTTACCTCCATCCACTGGAAAAAGACTTAGTTTATATTCGGACTGATGTTGGTGGCTTCTATCGTTGGGATGAGGCGAAGCAACGTTGGATTCCCCTGACAGAACACTTTCCCTTCTCTGATAGAAACTACTATGGAGGAGAAGCACTGGCTGTTGATCCCAATGATCCAACGATTGTCTATATTGCGGCTGGAAAATATCCCTGGGCTGAACCGGGAGCACTATTTAAATCTACCGATAAAGGACAAACTTGGACAAAGTTGAACCTAGAGCTCAAGATGGGGGCTAACCACAAGAAAAAATGGCTAGGAGAGAGACTAGCTGTTGATCCGTTCAATTCCAATATTATCCTCTTCGGCTCTAGAGAAGATGGACTCTGGAAATCATCGGATGCTGGTGCAACCTGGGAAAACGTCACCTCTTTTGCAGGTAAACCAAATAACAAAATTGGTATTACAGGGATTGTCTTTGATAAACAGGTACCGGGCTTAGTGTATGCTTCGCCCTATGGAGATGGCATCTACAAATCTACTGACTCTGGGGTCAGCTGGACTCAGGTAGCTGGTAGCCCAAAAACAGTCAATCGCATGGCTGTGGGAAACAAGAATATCCTCTACGTCACCAGTACCAGTAATCCTGGAGTCCACAAGTATGGCAATGGTGTCTGGAAAACCATGAAACCAGGGGGATCTAATCGCATTTTTGGTACGCTCAGTGTCAATCCTGCTAATCCTGAGGATATCTTAGTTGCCCTAAACCGCACACAAAAAACCAAATTCTACCGTTCCCTAGATGGCGGCACTACCTGGAAACAGAAGCAGTCTTCTGCTAACAACACTATTCCCTGGTGGCAGAAGAGGTATTTTGCTAATCATATGGCAGATATGGAGTTTGACCCGAAAGTACCGGGAAGAGTTTGGTTTACGGATTGGTACGGTGTATGGCGGACAGACGATCTTAATGCTAATCCCGTTGTTTGGACTAACTATGCCGCTGGACACGAGGAAGTGGTTCCGTTCACTCTGGTTTCACCACCCCGTGGTCCGATACTGGTAAGTGGGGTGGCGGATGTGGATGGTTTCTACCATAACCAAGGATTAGATAATTACCCCTCTCAACGACTTGGTCTGGGGGAGCCCGGTAAGTCATTCCAAGATACCTATAGTATTGCTTATTGTGAAACTAAACCCTTGCAGATGGTTCGGGTTGGTGGTTACCGCTGGAATTCAACCTATACTGGAGCCACTTCCACCGATGGTGGTCTGACATGGCAAGAGTTTGCCTCATTTCCAGACAATACGATGCCGATGCGGGTCGCTATGTCTGCTACTAACCCCAATTTATTTGTTGTGACAGTTAGTCAAGGTCAGCCCCTGCGCACTACCGATGGAGGGATGACCTGGCAAAAGGTTTCAGGATTACCCAATGGTCCCGGTGGTCCATGGAATTGGTCTCAATCTTTAGCGGCAGACCCTGTAGATGGCAACACGTTTTATTACTATGCTAAAGGCAAAGTCTATCGTTCCAATGATGGCGGCTCATCTTTTCAAATTGTGAATGATTCACTTCGCAATGAAGGTTGGCATTCCCTGAAAACGGTGCCAGGGGTTAAGGGCGAAATTTGGCTGAGTCTAGACCGTAAGGGTTTTTATCGCTCTACCGATGGCGGTAATTCATTCGTCAAGCTGCCTTCAGTAACCAGAGCTCACCTATTTGCCTTTGGTAAAGCACCCCAGGGCAGCGACACTCCAGCACTGTATATTTATGGAAATATTGATGGAAATGTTCCCAATGTTGAGAATGGGGTTAGGAATCGGGAAGCTACAGGGACTTCAGGAAGCTCAGCCAAAAGCCGTGCCGAAGAACCAGGAATATTCCAGTCTCTTGACATGGGACGCACGTGGACACGGATGGGCGATCCCTCCCGACCAATTGGCAATAGACCTGGTGTGATGGAGGCGAGTAAGCAGGAGTTCGGACTGGTTTTTATTGGTACCAATGGTAGGGGAATATACTACGGATCACAATAGGGTGAATTTTGATTAATTGTTTAAGATTTTTATAAAATTTTCCTTGTAATTAGGGGAATCGTTATTGAATAGGGAATAGACTAAATTACTGACTTGTTTCGTGTTAATCAGGGAATCAAACTATGGCAATCCTGCAATTTTTAATCATTAGTGCTATTTGTATGGTGTTAATCAAGTTTGTTGCCTCTTGGTTTGGGTATGGCAACATACCGATACTGAATAAATTAGTGACAATTATTCTCAGCGTCTTCGTGACCTTTGAAATTATTCAGCTGGTGCAAGCTATAATCGTCAAATTTGGTTGAGGGCTGTTCGCCCTTGGCGTTCCCGTAGGGTCGGTTGAGGGTCGGTTGAGTGAGGGTTGAAAGTTGAAGGTTGAAAGTTGAAGGTTGAAAGTTGAAGGTTGAAGGTTGAAGGTTGAAGGTTGAAGGTTGAAAGTTGAAGGTTGAAGGTTGAAGGTTGACCTTCAATAAGATGCGATCGCTTAAGTTATTAATAAGTTACTAAAGTTAAAAGTTGACTAGAGCGTTTCTCCTACTTATGAGGTAAAGTCAATTTTCTTACCCCTACTCCCTACTCCCTATTCCCTACTCCCTATTCCCTATTCCCTACTCCCTACTCCCTACTCCCTACTCCCTACTCCCTACTCCCTACTCCCTACTCCCTGTATTACGCAATAGTTTCTAGCAGTGTCTGGAGAATCATATAGGCTGACGTAGCACCAGGGTCTTGATGTCCAGCACTGCGCTCCCCTAAATAACTGGCTCGTCCCTTCTTGGCCACCAAGGGAATAGTATTTTTCATCCCTTCTTCTGCTGAGTTGACAGCCTGTTGCAAGGCTTCTAAGATACTGTCTCCTTTGTCTACAGCTTGTGCGAAGGCATTGGCTGCTGGTGATAGAGCATCTAACATGGTCTTATCTCCCAAGTTGGCTTTACCTCGCTGGACGACCCCCTCCACTGCTGCTTGGAATAGTTTTACCATATCCTCTTGTGTCAGTTCTTGCTTTCCTGCTACTGCTGCACTTGAGCGCAAGAATAGAGTGCCATAAAGTGGTCCACTGGCACCTCCCACAGTGGAAATTAGAGTCATGCTGACGGTTTTGAGAATACTGCCAATGTCTTTATCTGCGACTTTAGGAACCTCAGTGATCACCTTTTGAAAGCCACGATTCATATTAATACCGTGGTCAGCATCACCAATAGCAGCATCAAGTTCGGTTAGATAGTCCTTGTTTTGTTCGAGTACAGTAGCGACTGCTTGTAACCACTGTAGAATTTGATGTTTAGTTACCGTTACCATAGTCGCAGAGTGGGTCAGGGGGTCAGAGCCTCAGGGTAGCAATGAGCAATTAGCAATGAGCAATGAGCAATTAGCTAAGGTTTACAATACTGATGCTCCCCGATATGATACCAATCATAGTCCCCAACGTAGGGCTGGTGTCTTGACTGGTGCATCCCAGAATTTAATTAGCTCATCGTTCATTTTGAGTAGGGTAATCGAGCAGCCTTGCATTTCTAGAGACGTAATATAAGGACCAATCAGACTACGCACGATTTCCAGTCCCTTTTGTTCACAGATTTGGGCTAATTTGCGATAGACAATGTATAGTTCCGACAGGGGAGTACCACCCATGCTATTCACGAATGCTAGAATGCGATCGCTTTTCTGAAAAGGGGGGTCAGTTATTTCAAATTCTGTCCATTCTGCTTTATCTTCATCCCACTCTCGCACTGTGCGCGTATAGGCAGGGTCTTCAATAATCGATAGCGCTAGCATTTCAGTTATCTCATCTGCTGATTTGAGGGACATTCGTTTTCTTCCTGGTTCCCCGTGAATGCCAATCCCAAATTCTATTTCCCCTTCCCCCAAGTCAAACATGGGACTCCCTTTAGCAGGAGGTGTGCAGGATGTCAAGGCCATACCCATGCTGCGTCCATTACGATTAACCAGGCCACAGAGATTAGCCAGTTGTTTGAGGTCATAACCAGCAGCAGCAGCAGCGCCACAGATTTTCTCGGCTAATAATGTCGTCCCTACCCCCCGCCTGCCTTGAGTATAGAGGCTATCTTTAACCGCTACATCATCATCAATTAGGATATTGAGGACTCGGATGCCTTCTGAGATAGCTAATTCCGCAGCTAACTCAAAATTCATGACGTCACCGCTATAGTTTTTGACAATATTAAGAACCCCCGCGCCACTGTTGACTATTTTGGCAGCTTCTAGCATTTGGTCGGGGGTGGGAGAGGTAAACACTTCACCGGGACAGGCCGCATCTAACATTCCGGCACCCACAAAGCCCCCGTGCAAGGGTTCATGACCACTACCACCACCGGAAATAATCGCTACTTTATTTGATATGGGAGCATCAGCACGGTAAATCAAGGGGGGGTCAAGATTAATTTTGAGCAGGTCAGGATGAGCTATAGCCATGCCTTCTAGGCTTTCTCTGACAACATTATCGGGATGGTTGATTAATTTTTTCATGATTGATATCACCGCTATAGTCTTCCCCATCTTCCCATCCGTTGCCCCAACTTCCCCCTTTACCAATACTCCCATCTCACCTAAGACTATTGTTTTACAGGATTGAACCGAAGAACATTACTCAAGCTGTTAGTCTGGTCAGTCCAAAATGACAGTTTGCTGTACCTGTCAAACAAATCTGGTGGTAAGACTGTGCGCCGGGGAATAAACTCCACCCGGCGATGTACCTTGTGCAATCCTGGGGTTCGTAGCCTGGCATCGAATTCCGGTTCGTCGTATTCTACCTGCTCGAAATTGTGCTCGAAGGGCTCTTCTCCTAGAAACTGGTAGATTAGGTTTAAGGTATCTGCTGGACACCTGGTCAACAATTCATAGTCTACCAGCAGCAATTTATTACCCTGTTCGCTGTAGAACGCTTCCTTGAGGGCATTGTAAGCAAATCCCACTAGGCGATCGCCTTTAGATAGGGCTTCAGTGCGGCTGTAGACAGTGAAATTTTCTTGATTATTGAACAAACCAGAAACTTCCAGGGCGTTGCGTCGTACCAGGCGTTCTAAGCTATCCATGATCCAAGCTACGTTACGGACACAACACACTATCTTGGATTTGGGGAACAATTCACTAATCAAAGGTAGTTTGCTGCACCAGAGGCGGTTGGTATCAAAGATAAGTTGTTGCTCCTCTACTGAGCGGCGGTAGTAGGCGGCAAATAGACTCTGGAGGATGTCACGCCTCTGCTCTGGGGAGATGAAAATCGCTCCCTCACTGTTGCTCATTCTTTCCAGGAGGCAATTGACCAACCCTCCTACAGCACTAGTCATGGCAGCGTGAAAGCGGGGATTCTGGCGCAGCAATGCTGCTAGCAGAGTTGACCCAGAGCGAGGTAGACCAGAGATAAAGTGGATAGACTGAGGCAGTATTTGTTTGATTTGATGGTCAGTATTCAAATCGATAGCATCTACTATCGGTGTCTGAGGTAGGTTTGGTTTGGTTGATTCGGTCTGGCAAGTAGTTGCTGCTGAAACTAACTCGGTCGTTTTCATTTGATGTTTAATTATATAGCAATTCTTATTTCGGTGAGGTACAAATTTTGGGTTTTAGGGAACAGGGAATCGGGAATCGGGAATCGGGAATCGGGAATCGGGAACAGGGAGCAGGGAACAGGGAAAAAATCCTGTGTACCTGATAGGTATTAGAAGCGCTATCATATAAATTCCGGATAATTATCCTTAATAAAAATCTCCCCATCTCCCCATCTCCCCATCTCCCCATCTCCCCATCTCCCCACATTCCCCTCCTGG
>NZ_CEYLVT010000253.1:0-10094 GCF_982860115.1 Moorena sp. | reverse complement strand
CTGCTGTATCTCTCACTACATAAGACTTTCATGCCTCGTTGTCCCCCTGTTAGCTCGCATATAACGGTAAAGCAATAGACAAACCTGCCCCAGTAGCAGCAATAAATGTAGCGAGAATATAGATTAGAACCAGAGCAACAATATATCCCACTAGGACATCTAGAATAGCACCGATTACCGGCACAATAATTACAACAATTGCGCCGACAATTGCTGATGAGGATAAAATCTGTACAAGTCTCTCAACATCCAACTCATAGTAGACATTTCCAACTCGAATAAATGTTACGTTTGTTTCAGTAAAATCTAGCTTTTTATTAGCGTTATTGTTTGAAATATTTTTTTCTAAAATAGGTTTGATCGCATTGTCAAGCTCATGAGCAATTGACTTTATCCAATCCTTGACACAGGTCTCAACAATCTCCTCTGCACGACTGGCTTTTTCAGGACTTCCTTTTAAAGTATCTCGAATTTTTAATTGGATCGTATCTGCCAATGCACTAAGATATATATAATCTCTATCTTTCCACTCTTGAATTTGAGTAAATACCACTTCATCCACTAGACAAATCGTCAGGGACTGACTCAAAGTCCGAAGCAATTTAGGATATCTATTATAGATTAGAGCCTGTGCTTGAGTTTGCACCAAAGCATTCCCGTCTTTAGAACTGGCTTGAAATTGATATCCAAGGCTATGTTCCATATCAATCTCCTAAAAGTTAATTGTGAGTTTCTACATGACAAACTGGGTTGGGTTTACCTTATTCAAGTTATCACCTACAATACTCAATGATATAAAATTGAAACAAATCTTGATGTTTGGATGAAATGCTTATGCTCTGAGGATATACCAACTAGATACCAACTAATGAATTTGCCGATATACCAAATAGAATTTTTGATAAGTTTTGGAATTTTATTAATCAAAATTAACTGCTGATGAAGTCATTACTTGAGAGACAGTTAAGATGCCGAAATATAGCAGTTCTCAATTGGGTGAGGATGGGGAGATGGGGAGATGGGGAGATGGGGAGAATAATTCCCATTTTCCGGTTCTGACGACTCCCGACTCCCGACTCCCGATTCCCGACTCCCGATTCCCGACTCCCGACTCCCGACTCAAGTGTGGGATGAGGGAATTTTTTTTACTGGCATTCTTGACTAAACAGTCAAAATTGTGCTAGGTTAAAACTATGGTTGGAAGAAAGCTAGAGTTCGACCGGGAAGAAGCCCTAGAAAAAGCTATGGACCTGTTCTGGTCTAAAGGCTATAATTCTACGGGGCTCAATGACCTGCTAAAGCACATGGGCATCCAACGCCAAAGCCTGTACAACACCTTTGGTAGTAAACATGCTCTGTTTTTGGAGGCAGTACAGCACTATGGACAAACCGTAGTCAGCTGCATTGAGCAACAGTTGAATCAACCGGGCTCTCCCTTAGAAAACATCCGTAATCTAATCAGAGGGTTGGCTTCTGAGGCTATCTGTCCCAAATATCGTGGGTGTATGATGGCCAATACTATGATGGAGTTGGCTCCCCATGACCCAGCAGTGGCTAAGATGGTTCAGTGCCTAACCGGTCAAGTGGACAAAGCCTTGGAGCGGACATTGGAGAGGGCTGTGGCAGCTCAGGAGTTGCCAAGGGCGGCTAATCCACGTCAACTTGCTCGCTTTCTGCATCATGTTATATTGGGTTTCAATGTCCGAGGTAAAATACATCCAAGTTGTTCTTATCTAGATGACATTCTGGAGGTAGCTTTGTCTGTACTCGAATAATCGGTTCAAAGGTAGCAAAATTTTTTTTGCCCATTTTTTGACTATTCAGTCAAAAAATACCGTGATTTGAGCCCATCACCTCTGCTTAAGTCTGGAAATAATTCTCAAAAGCTCAGGAAGTCATAGTCATTCAGGAGACATCTAAATGCTACAACCTATTACCTTTACTAGAAGCGAAGACATCAGTACCAAATCCCAAAGCTGTGATGTACCAACAAACCCCGCTGCAGGATCTGATGCTTCTTCTAGGTCTACTACTTCCTCTTTTGCTTTTGGTTGGTGGCAAACCCTTTGGGCAGATATCGACGTTATTTTCACACGAGACCCAGCTGCCCGAAATTGGCTAGAAGTACTCTTTTGCTATCCTGGCTTGCATGCTTTAATGCTACATCGAGTTGCTCACTGGTTGTATTCTCGTGAGCTTCCCTTCTTGCCTCGGTTTTTGTCCCATCTGGGGCGGTGGTTAACGGGGATTGAAATTCATCCAGGGGCAACCATTGGCAAAGGTGTATTTATCGACCACGGTATGGGAGTAGTTATTGGTGAAACCGCCATCGTGGGTGACTATTGCTTAATTTACCAGAATGTGACTCTGGGGGGAACGGGCAAGGATAAAGGTAAGCGTCACCCTACCTTAGGTGACAATGTGGTAGTCGGTACTGGAGCCAGTGTTTTAGGCAACATCCGAATTGGCGATCGCTCTCGCATTGGGGCTGGTTCAGTTGTACTGAAAGATGCGCCCGATAACTCCACGATAGTGGGCATTCCAGGTCGGATTGTTTCACAAAAAAGTAACCCCGATCCTCTGGCACACCACAAACTGCCCGATGTAGAGGCCAAGCTAATTCGGACATTGATAGACCGCATTGCTACTTTGGAACAACAGGTGCAGGATTTGAAGGAGCGCGAACAGACAGCAATTTATTAAGTCATGGGTCATGGGTCATGGGTAATTGACCCAACTATACTTGATATCATTCCTAGCAATCGTAACAGTGCCTCTCTATGACTATTCCGGTTCCGCCAAGAACTCGTGCTCAAGAATCTCGGGCTGCTATCGAACGGATTTATGTGATCATGCGACATCTATTTATCCGAGGATACTACAAGCCGGGGGGTGCTTCTGGTGCAGCCTTGAGGCAAGCGTTGCTGACTTTGCAACCGGAAATTTATGGCTCCATTGCTGACCCACAGAAAGTGGAATTGAATGGTCTAGTTTATGTTATCGATCGCTTACCCTGCGGCATTGAAATGTGTCGTTTTGTGAAACTGGTGGCGGCAGAAGGGTATAGTCAATCAGGATTTGAGACGATTGTTCCTGCTAAACGTCGCCGTAATTGCTACCGCATTGATCAAGAAACGATGCTGATCGAAATTACCCGAGGGCGTAGCGAGATTTATGACATTCTTACCCATCTGACCTTTATTTATATCGAAGCTAATAAAATTAGAGACCATGCTCTGGAGGAAGGTCAACCAACACGAGAGTGGATAAAGCTCGAAGAAATGGTTACAGGTCAACAATCCCCGGATAATCCTAAGTCGTTGGTGTCAGAAGACCTTGAAGTCCAGCATCGAGCTTTTTCTTACTTAAGTACTCTTTTAGGACGCACCTTTGAAGAAACCAAACACGCTTACCATCGCCTGGCTCAGGGAAGCTCTGATAATAATGGTCTATTTGATATTATTTATTGGCTGGGTCGAGTGGCCATGGAAGAAGTCCAATCCCAACGCGATCGCAAAATTACTTTCAGTTCCACACTGCGGGAGCGGATTGGACATCATATCCACGGGGCGCAGTGGGCAACTGATATTAAAAGCTTTGTGTTAGAAAAAAACTTATGGGAGCGCCCACTCCATATTATTAGTGCGAATTTGCATAGCGTGATGAATTGCTTATTTGCGCCATCAGCACTGAAAAACACCTTGGGAGAAGACAAAAAAATTGAAGACATTGCCCGTGAGTTGAGTTTACCAGAAAACGCCCACTTAAACCAAGAGGTTAGGGAGTTTGCCTTACAAAACGGGATGTTTTATCTGGCCGATAGAGCTGGGACAAATATCCACGTGCAAATTTTTGATACGGCTATGTTACCCCTAGCTTTGCTATCTTCTGAGTTACCCATTAATCATAACATAATTGAACAAGAAAAGCCAGTTATCTTGGTAATGGATTATGCCTTTGGGGAACAAGCGTTTGAGATTATGGATGAATTGCTCAAACCTTATAAAACCGGTGGGCAATCCCAAAAACTGAATGTCAAATCGATTTCGGTAATGGGAAAAGCGGGAATATTGGTGGGACACAAGGGCGACTTAATGCTACCAACGGCACACATCTTTGAGGGAACAGCCGATAATTATCCTTTTGTTAATGAGCTGACTAGTGAGGATTTTCAAGATGATGGCATTCCCATTTATGAAGGAGCGTTGGTGACAGTAATGGGAACCTCTTTGCAAAACTCTGATATTTTAGCTTATTTCAAAAGTTCATCGTGGAATGTAATTGGCTTGGAGATGGAAGGGGCACACTTACAAAAGGCAATTCAAGCTGCTTCTATGATCCGAAAAAGTATCGATGATAAGGTAAAGCTGCGTTATGCTTACTATGCGTCTGATAATCCTTTGTTGAGTGGCAGCACCTTAGCTTCCGGGGGATTGGGAACAACAGGTGTGAAGCCCACCTATTTAATCACTATGAAATTTCTTAAGAAAATTCTTGGGTAGTTGATGTAGGGTGGGCAGTGAACCAAACCAATTCATCAAGCTAGCGATAGAATTACTTGACACTGCCCACCAACGGATTAATCACAGTAGATGTAGGGTGGGCAGTGAACTATACCGATTCACCAAGCCAAAGCCCATGGCTAGGCACTGCCCACCAACGGATGAAGACAGAGGAAAAACAGGAAACAAACCAGATCAAGGAGATTTTAACTGGTCAGTTATTTCTACCACCGTGTACTAATCGTTATTAAAAGCACAGATCCCCTGAGTTAACGATACCAAAAACTATAGCAATAAAATCCGGGGAAGGACTATTGATATAATCGATCAAGGTAATTCCGGAGAAAGAGATAAAATCGATATCATAGTCATTGATGTCTCCATGGAGTTGGATTTTATCCGTACCAGATTGGAAATCCGTAATTACAGCAAAATCACTATCTCCTCCACCAACATAGTAAGGATTGCTGCTATCTCCAAGCACAAATATATCAGCACCAGCTCCTCCGGTTAAGATATCAATTTCATTAATACCTGGATTGTTACCCTTCGGAGCTACACCTACGATGGTATCATCACCATCGCCACCAAGCAGAGTGTCGTTACCTAAGCCCCCTCGAAGAGAGTCATTACCTAAGCCCCCTCGAAGAGAGTCATTACCTGAGTTCCCAAACAGAGAGTCGTTACCTGAGCCACCGAGAAGAGTGTCGTTACCTGAGTTACCAGACAGAGAGTCGTTACCTGAGCCCCCAGACAGAGAATCATTGCCATCGTCCCCGAAAAGAGAGTCGTTACCTGAACCCCCAGACAGAGAGTCATTGCCATCGCCCCCGAGAAGAAAGTCCTTACCTGAGTCGCCGAGAAGAAAGTCGTTACCTAAGCCACCGAGAAGAAAGTCCTTACCTGAGTCGCCGAAAAGAATGTCATTTCCCCCCTGACCTTGCAGAAGGTCATCGCCACCGAATCCCCAGATGGTGTCATTTCCCTCACCTCCCTGGATGAAATCGTTTTTGTCAGTCCCCTCTATACTATCATCGTTGGGAGTACCATCTTCATTATCGCACCATATGATTTGAGTGTTCGACGGTAATTTTAGTAAGCCTGGATCATCGGAAAATAACTGTTGTATTTCCGTCAAATTTAACTCATTCGGTGTACCAACAGGCTCAGATACCGGAGGGATAATACCTATTAAATCCTGGATAGATTTTGGCAGTGACTTGATTGAATCTAGTTCTGATATTGAAATGCTGGATAAGCTCTCAGTTGTATCTATTAACGTATCCATGGTCAATTTACTCTTTTTTTGAATGTACCTAACGTTTCGATCGCAGCACCTAGACCATACCTAATGGTCATGAGCAGTTGATTACTCAGACAGGGTAAACGCATCTTATTTTGGAATGCCTACTGGATATGGAATTCATAGGATAAGTAGTTATCCTGATGAATTTTGAAATCTTTTATGAGTAAGGATTCTATAATTTAGATGGGTTTGTCCTGTGAATAATTCGTTTACTTTGGAACGAAAATTTACACACTCCACCTATCTATAATCCTGGAGATTATTTGTGATTAAATCTATAGGCTCCGATTTGAAGTTACCCATACCTATAATCGAGTTTTGGGATAACCCAAAACCCTAGGGAGTGCTAAGCACCGTGTTTATTCTGGCAACCACAAACTAGGCAAGTAAGGGCACCTTGAATAACGCCAAAACAGCTATCTTACCGATGGGGGCAGAATTCCACTTGCCACCCATTTATCTTTTTTCGTTCTCTAGATAGAAGAGTAATTCATTTACTGCATCAAATCAAGTCCTATCAAGGATTAATTATAAAATTTTAATTAAGGATAAATTGTGAATAATGAACTATGAATTATAGATGAATTATGAAAGATAAATTATGAAGTTGATGGAGAGAATTAAGGATAAATTGTGAATAATAAACTATGAATTATAGATGAATTATGAAGGATAAATTATGAAGTTGATGGAGATAAATTATGAAGTTCATGTAGGGTGGGCAGTCAACCAGACCGATTCACCAAGCCAAAGCCCATGGCTAGGCACTGCCCACCAAAGGATTAATCACAATTGATGTAGGGTGGGCAGTGAACCAGACCGATTTATCAAGCCAAAGCCGATTGCTAGTCACTGCCCACCAACGGATGAAAACAGAGGAAAAACAGGAAACAAACCAGATCAAGGAGATTTTAACTAGTCAGTTGTTGCCGCCACCCTGTACTAGTGCTTAGACAAAGGAAAGATCCCCTTGGTTATAGCCATCAGAGACTATAGCAATAACATCAAAGCCGAAATTAGGCACGATCTGAACAGACTTCAAACTATCCCCTGTGCTTAGCTGAGATTGAACACCTAAACTCTTACCTCCAGCAATATTATTAGCAATCTGTTCAGCTGAAGCAATACTGTTCTTAGAAATAAAGAAGCCTTTCCTGACAGCGATAAAGTTTGATCCAAAGATATAGTTGATGCCTGACTTGAGTTGAATTTTATCCGTACCGGATTGGAAATCCGTAATTCGAGCGTAGTCATTGAGACCAAATAATCCTCCTCCACCGACATAGTAAGGATTGTTGCTATCTCCAAGCACAAATTTATCAGCACCAGCTCCTCCGGTTAAGGTATCCTTTTCATTAATACCTGGATTGCTACCGTTGGGATTTACACCTACGATGGTATCATCACCAAAGCCACCGATAAGAATATCGTTACCTAAGCCCCCAACCAGAGAGTCGTTACCTGAGCCCCCAGACAGAGTATCATTACCTGAGCCTCCAAACAGACGATCGTTACCTGAGTTCCCAAACAGACAATCGTTACCTGAGCCGCCTATAAGAATGTCGTTACCTAAGCCGCCAGATAAAAAATCGTTACCTGAGCCCCCAAACATAAAGTCATTACCTGAGCCACCATACAGACAGTCGTTACCTGAGCCACCGAGAAGAAAGTCGTTACCTGAGCCCCCAAACAGAACGTCATTACCTGACCCGCCGAAAATAATATCGTTACCTGAGCCCCCAAACAGAACGTCATGGCCACCGAATCCGAAAATGGTGTCATCTCCGCCAAGTCCCAGGATTAAATCGTTTGTGTTAGTACCCGGTAGAGGATCATCTCCGGGAGTACCAAAAATCACGTTAACAATTCCTGGGATTTTAGTTTTCGGCGATAATGCTCGTAAGTCTGACTCACCGGGAACTAACTTTTGTAACTGGGTCAAATTTAACGAAGTCAGTGTACCAGCAGACCTAGGTTGGGGGATACTAACTACTGTATTCTGGATAGATTTTGGCAGTGACTTTATTGAATCTAGTTCTGATTTGGGAATTAGGTCGGATAATGTCTGAGTGTTACTTAGCAACGTAGCCATGGTCAATTTACTTTTTTTTGAATGTACCTAACGTAGCGATCGCAGCATCTAGACAATACCTAATGGTCAAGAGCAGTTGATTACTCGGACTTTGACAAAATCTTAGACTCCAATCACCGATCACCGAGATCGGGACAGGGCCGTGGAAGGAGCCCAAAAATTTCAAAGTCCCATGAAGACCATTAAGGGGTCTTGGCTGCCATCACTTTTTTAATCACTCCAAAAATCCGATTTTTCTACAGTTGTATATAAAGTTTTGTAACGAATTCTCGGATCCTGGGTATTTACAAGATTTATTGGGGCTGAGATGGCTACATATCAATTGTTCTGGGGATCTGGCCAAGGGAGATAGGGCAGATTTTTATTAATAGAAACAAAAATTACCCCAAGTGATTGACAAAAGTCATAACTTGGGGTAATGAGTGAATCAGGTAAGTGAATCAGTAGATGTAGGGTGGGCAGTGAACCAAACCGATTCACCAAGAAGCGCGATCGCGAAGCGGTTCCTTAGGAACATCGCATTGCTAAGCACTGCCAACCAAACTAATCGTTATACAAAGATCAGATCCCCTTGGTTATAGCCACCAGACACAATCGCAACAATATCAAAGCCGAAATTAGGCACGATTGTAAAAGAGTCTAAACTATCCTCTATGATGAGCTGAGATTGAACACCTAAACTCTTACCTCCAGCAATATCCTGAACAATCTGTTCAGCTGAAGCAAGACTTTTCTCAGAAGAAGAGAAGCCGTTATTGAGAGCGATAAAGTTTGATCCAAAGATATAGTTAGCTTTTTTGAGTTGGATTTTATCCGTACCGGATTGGAAATCCTTAAGTAGAGCGTAATCATTCAGACCCAAAAATCCTTTTCCACCGACATAGTAAGGATTTTTGCTATCTCCAATCACAAATTTATCAGCACCAGCTCCTCCGGTTAAGACATCAATTTCATTAACACCTGGCTGTTTACTGTTGGGATCGACACCTACGATGGTATCATTACCACCGCCACCAGTAATCTCGTCACTTCCTGCACCACCAGTAAGTTGATTACTGTTGTTATCACCAATAATGGTATCGTTGCGACCAGCACCCTTGACATTCACAAAGTTTTGGACAGTGCGATTCAGAACTGGACCATTAACAACATTAATCTGTAAACTGTTCTGTTGCAGATTTACGTTCACAGACGCACCACTACCAGCAGAAGAGGCATCAATAGTATTAGCTTGACCGGCATCCCCAATAATCGTCTCCACTCGGATCAGCTCATCCTGACCAAGACCACTTTTGTTAACGATTCCGGTGGGTAAAAGAGTAATAGCTCGACCGAGACCAGTGTAATCGACGGTATCGTTGCCTTCCTCTCCATCCAGGACATCATTACCACTACTGCCAATGAAATGGTTTTTGCCAGTTCCCCCGAATAGGGAGTCATTACCTGAGCCACCATCCAAGATATCATTACCAGAGCCGCCAAATACAAAGTCGTTACCTGAGCCGCCAGACACAAAATCGTTACCTGAGCCAGCGATAACAATGTCATTTCCCTCTTCACCAAACACAAGGTCATTGCCACCAAGTGCTACAATAATGTCATTTCCGCCACGTCCTAAAATGAAATCGTTGTTGTTACTACCCACTAAAAAGTCAGGATTGGGAGTACCAATAATAAAGTTAAAAGGCCCTGAGATTATAGGTTTCGACGATAAGCTTTGTAAGCCTGAATCATTGGGAACTAACTGTTGTATCTGGGTCAAATTTAACTGAACCGGTGTACCAGCAGACTTAGATAAATCGGGGCTAGGAACTACCTGATCCTGAATAGATTGTGGCAGTGACTTGAGTAAATTTAGTTCTGATTCGGGAATTAAGTTGGATAATTTCTGAGTTTCAGTTACTAACGTAGCCATGGTTAATTCACTCTTTTTTTTGGTATGAATCCACCTTAGCGATCGCAGCAGCTATAACATACCTAATGGTGATTAGCAGTTGATTAGGTTTTAGGATTAGGTCAAGGAGTATATAGCAAGTCTTATACCCATGAGGTACAAATTTTTAGGTTTTAGGTTTTAGGTTTTAGGTTTTAGGTTTTAGGTTTTAGGTTTTAGGGAGCAGGGAACAGGCAAAAAATCCTGTGGAACTGGCATCTTGCCAGTTAATGGGCATCTTGGTAGAACTGGCATCTTGCC
>NZ_CEYLVT010000252.1:0-10130 GCF_982860115.1 Moorena sp. | reverse complement strand
TGCACAAGTCCGTCAACCCAAGGTTTCATGTTAATTAATGAGCTACCGATTTATACTATAATTATTTCATAAAATACCTCGCTATTTTATGAAGTTTTATTACGTTATTTTGTAGTAAAAAAAAACTCAATAAAAACTGTAGCAGTTGCCACAACAGCTGGTTATTGTTAGTTTAAATAAACGCTGTATCATGTTATGATAATTACCCTGAATAAAAATCCACCCTATCTCCGGATATCCCAACACTTCCTTTAGTTATCGATTTACAACTATTACATGCACCTCTATCACTATGACTACAGCAATTAATCCGACTCAGCTTAACTCTGGTATTGGCGGTACCAAAAATTTCTACAACTGGAATTGGCAAGACAAACACTATCAAGTGGTCTACGAAACCATCGGCGCAGGAAAACCCGTACTGTTACTGCCTGCTTTTAGTACCGTTTCTAGTCGTACAGAAATGAAAGGTATTGCCAATCTACTCGCTACTAACTATCACGTTACCGTGCTAGATTGGTTGGGATTTGGCGAGTCTCAATGCCCTCCTGTGGATTACAATCCTGTCTTATTTCAGCAGTTATTAGCAGATTTTGTTAACTCTGTTTTTAATAACTCAATAATTTTAATTGCTGCCGGTCATGCGTCAGGATACGCTTTAAAATTTACCCAAGATAATCCAGATAGTATTTCTAAACTAATTTTAGTTGCCCCCACTTGGAAAGGACCGTTAAGAGTCATGGGTTTACCCGATGGAGTAAGAAACGGAGTAAAAAACCTAGTGCGATCGCCCTGGTTAGGTCAGAGTCTATACTATCTCAACACTACCCCTTCGTTTCTGCGCTTGATGTATAAACGTCACGTCTATGTAGATGAAAGCAAACTAACTCCGGAATTTATCGCCCAAAAACACAAAATCACTTCCAAAGATGGCGGGAGATATGCCCCGGCTGCCTTTGTTACTGGCGCAATCGATCCTGTCGCTAATCGGGAGGAATTTTTGCAGCTTTTAGATTCTGTGCCCATGCCCGTATTAATGATATTAGCAGAAAATGCACCACCTAAATCAAAAGCCGAAATGATAGCGATGGCGGAGTTAGAACAGGTGCAAACCGTTCGATTAGCTGGAACCTTAGGTATTTCTGAAGAGTATCATGAAGCGGTAACAGCAGTGATTGAGGATTTTATTTAGCTATTTAGCGATCGCTTTTATCGCAGTTATCACTCTGGAGTAAAGCTATAGCGTTTCTCGCAGTTATGAGGTACAGTATTATTTTACACCGATTCCCTTTCTTGATGCAGTCGCTCATGGGGGGAACCCCCAAGACCGCGCTGCATCGGTTCAAACCCTCTTAACTATTGCCTATTGCCTTTTGCCTTTTGCCTTAAAGGGATAAGCTTTGTCCTCATGACTCTAAGAATTGCTATATATGTCAGATTTGCTTAAAAGAATTACGATTAATCCAAGACAGTGCGGTGGTCGCCCTTGTATTCGCGGTATGAGAATTAGAGTATCCGATGTACTGGATTTGTTTGCGGCTGGACTTACTGCTGAGCAAATCTTAGCAGAAATGCCTGATTTAGAAGCAAATGATTTGCAGGCAGCGCTTCTATATGCATCCTGACAGGGCGCTTGTCGCACCGTCAGCTTTGCTACACATTCGACCTTACAATCTACCTTCTAATTTTTCAAAAAACTGTTTACATTCTTCAAACACCTGTTTTTTCCTTAGTTTATCCCAAACAATATATCTATTGTCTTGGAAATTTTTAATTGTTTGTAAAAGCCCAACAATTTCTTCCTCTCCTATTGTTGGGCTGTTTCCGTAACCGTGGTAAGACACTCCCCATATAATAGCTAGGCAAGTAGTAGCTATAAAGTTTTTACCATTTTGGTCGAGAGAAACTTCTATATTGTTATTTACAGATAATACAGCCCAAAGACTTCCTCCCAATAAACCAACAACAGTAGCCCCTACCTGTATACCAACTAGCGCTGCTGGTCCAGCAGCAACACCACCGACAGGCAATCCAATCATAAAACCGATTATCCCACCTATAACACCACCGATTCCAGTCCCAATGCCTGTACCAGCAGCTGCACCATCAACTACATCTTTAGGCTTTGAAAAGTTTTTTTTATGAAAGTTAAGGTCATTAACTCCTTTGAGTGGATCGTCTGCTGCTAATTTATAAAGCCTTGAAACGTTTTCATTAAATTCTTCTAACAACTGTTTAACTTCATCACGTATTTCATCAATGAGAAACTTTTCTGGGGAAGAATTATCAATACCCTTTTGTCTTTTTGCTTTGCTGCATGCTTGGATACAGTCATACATTAAATCTGAAGCTTTCCTTAAAATTTCAAGCTGTCTATGTCTGAAATTTTCTAGGTCTATGCGATATCTTTCTTTTTTTTGACCAGACAATAAACTTTCAACATAGCTATAAATCCGAGTAACTTTGGAAGGATCATCCCACCAACCATCAAACATAATGTAATTATTGATATCGTTTTGTTTAAAAAAATCTTCCCACTGATTTATTCGTTTAACATGCTGATTAGTTCTTTTTCGGCTTTTATTTCCAATGCCAATAATAGGCTTATTTAATTCCTTTAAAAGTTCAATTTCTTGATCATGCCCTGTTTCCGGCACATCATTTAAAGTATCGACAACGTATATTACCACATCTGCTCCCTCTACTGCTTCTATTGCATTTAGATCATATTTCATTTTATCTAGAGGAAATATGTTTGCTAATATCTCTGGAGAAAGCTCTTGTTTTTTAGCTTTCATATAGGCCAAACAAGAATCTGGAACCTCAAAACCTGGACAATCAAGGAACAAGGCTTGCAGAGTATTATATTGAATCGTTTCAGTCTTTTTGGTTGCGTGTGCTCGGTCAGCAACTAGACCGACATTGCTCTTAGTTAACGTTCTGATCAAAGTTGTTTTACCGGAATTGGTATGACCAGTTACTGCAATAACAGTTTTTTCTGTATTATTCATCAGGTTTTCCTATTTAATCAACTGACATGGTCTTTCAGCCACATACTCAATGGGAACAAATTCTAATCCCTGGTAAGCTGAATCACATGTTGATCGTATAACTTTAACTGCTGCTCCTGGTGGTTCTGTGCGGTTACCATCTGGTTTGAATTTGACTGTCCCAGTTACACCTGAGTAACTAAAATTATTTTTCCTTAAGGCTTGTTGTAACTTGACTCGATCGGGGTTTGGTAAAGTCTCCAGAGCCTTAGCGATGGTCATGATGGCATCGTATACAGTGGCTGTTCTCAAGCTTACCTGAGTTGTGTTCCATAGTTTTGAAGCTTGCTGGCAAAAGGCTTCTCCCTCAGGAGTATCTACGCACCCTTCCAAGCGATTCCAATCAGAATAAGCTATAAACTTTGATAGTGAACTTTCATTCTCTTTAGATAGGCCTTCTAAAGTCTGAGGATCGTATATTGAGGACGATCCTCCAATCCATACCCGACCCTGATTAGATTTAATCAAATCTATTGCGTTAGGAATTGCATAACTTGTAGTTCTCCCGTCAGGAACGACAAAAATTGCATTTACTTTATTTTGTTGAGCGTAATCAATTATTTGTCCTGCATCAAACGATGGAGTTGAGAGATCGTTTTGCTCTAAATCAATCAACTTACCTTTTTCTCGCACACGCTTTTCAATAACGGTTTTAAACGAATTGCTATAATTATCAGGGTGGCTATAAACAACCCCAGCTGTTTTTTCAAGACCATTCTTATCCAACTCATCAAGTAATACATCAACTAAGTATGGAGCTGAATGATTATGATTAGAAACAATTCTAAAAAAGAAACACTGTTTCTGCTTAGTACAGAAATGTGTCAAAGACTCTGAGCTACTGATTGGAGCAACTATAACTATTTTATGTTTTTGATAAACTTCCAAGGTTTTAAGGGTAATTCCACTAGCATAATGACCAACTACAGCTATGATCTCACTTTGAGAAGCTATTTGATTTGCCCTATCCTTAGCGTGAGCGACATTATTATGATCATCGGCAATCAAGATCCTCAGTGGTCTACCATTGATCTTAGCTTCGGAGTTATTGATCTTGTCTTGAGCTTGAGCAATTCCTCGAAGTATCTCTTTGGCTGTCTTTTCGTCTACTCTGATAGGAATTCCAACCGCAATAGTATAGGGCTTTATATTGGTATCTATTTTAAGTTTAGCATTATTCCAGTAAATTAGAGTTTCTGGATCTCTATCTTCTATTTCCCAGGAAACTTTAAAAAAGTTTGAAGCTTCTTGGTAGTCTTGGTCACCATAGGCTTTAATTCCATCATCTTTATTTTTGGGTTGATAACCAAAAAAAAGACTCTCTTCACCACAACTTATGTTATCCCGAGTTTTAAGTGAACAAGTTTCATTTTCAGGCTTAACAATACTTCTAATATTTTGAATACCTGCTGTCGATATCAAAGTAAAAATAATTAAAGAAACGAAAATTAATCCAGCATATATTGGATTTGAAAAGAGTTTTTTCCTAAATCTAAGAATACTTATCTTAAGCTGATTATTGTCATTTGTAGGGATTTTAGACCTAGGAGCAAGGAGTTGATCTAAGTCATTCAATATTTCTTTAGCTGACTGATAGCGAGCTTGGGGCTCATAAAGAATCATTTTATCTATGATCTTTGCAAATTCATCGCTAATCTGTAAAGGGCTTTTCCCAGGAACGTGATAACGCCATATAGTTTCTTTAGTAGATTGGTGACTAATAAGCTGAGGATTAATCTGAGATCTGATCATCTCAATGCAAACAACTCCCAAAGCATATAGATCGTCTCGATACCTCTCTTTATTCCCTTTGGGTGGCTTGTAACGATCATTATATTTGTCTAGAGCAATAGACACCTTACCCGAAACTATCTGTAGCCCACCGATTTCGTTTAAATCTCCAATATCAAGAAGAGTTAGTTGATCGTCTCCTGAATATATTATGTTAGAAGCCCTAATATTACCCTGAGCTATTTTTTGCTCATGTAATTGAACTAAAATCTCTAGAGATTTTCTTAGAATTATCTTAACTGTTTCCTCATTGAATAACTTTCCATTTTTAATCTCTGCCTCAATAGTATTCTCTTCTATATAATCTCGAAGTATATAAAAACTATTGCCTTGGCGAAACTGATACTTAATATTTGCTATACCGTTAATTTTTAAAGCCCTTATCTCTTGGACACGTTGTCTGAAAAGCTTTTGAGCTTCTTCCATTACCTCTGGTTCTTCAGAAAGAGGCTTATATTCTTTGGCTATATAGTAACAAGGTTGGGCAGCTGCACTATCATCATTTACCTTATAGGTTCTACAGTAGATTGAAGTTTTATATTCTTGAATAATACGATAGCTATGTGATATATACTGATCAGCCATTAGTCAATAATTATCAATAAACAATAAGGGTTGACTTTATTACCGTAGGGTACGTTAGGGACTTAGGGACTAGCTCGTCCTAATTTTCCGCCTTTTCAGAAGTGTTAGCACAACCCATGCCCTAACGCACCACCAGGTTAAATAGCAAAAATTAGATGCACCCCGGAATTGATAGAATGGTACTTACAAGTATTTCGAGATAAATCTACAGCCTTAATCGAGGTAGACCTACTCAGATTATTCAATTTTCTCGGTATTATTCCATGAATATAGTGAATTGTAAAGATTAAGATTAGCCTCAGAATTACCTCAAGCAAGATACTGTTGAGAGTATCAAAATTTAGGCTATTTAGGGTATAGCTATGACCAACTATTATAGGGTTATTGCTACAATTTTTGCTAAGCAAAGCTTGTAGGGTAAAAATGCAATTTTGAGAAAAATGTACAACAATACATTACACTCGATATCTTCTCTTGAAGAATAGTTTCGAGTGTGCTGCCAAGCCTACCTGTAACTCTGCCCTTGTTCATAAAGAAACCCAGGCAACTGGCAGAAATACTTACTACTAAATCAGCCGCTTGTGCGGTGGAAATTATCATGGCTGAAAAACCATTGCGTCAGCGGTCATATTATGTTAACCGAAATTGGATTAACATGCAAGGGCTAAAAAAGACTATTGCACTAACTTACCAATTACGATGGGTCGGTCATTGGCTCAAAAAAACTATTGCACTGACGCACTAAAATCTTCACGAGCACATAAAAGAGCGATCGCAGTCAGTTTGCGATCGCACAAATACAACTAATACAATTTTCGTTACCGTTGCTAGAGCCAGTTAAAAACTACTGCAACCCTTCCAACAACTGTTCCAAGGCGTTATCAAGGGCTTCCCCTAACTTACTGCCATCTTTTCCGCCAGCTTGAGCCAAGTTAGGTCGTCCACCACCACCACCACCGCAAATTTTAGCGATCGCACCAATAAACTTCCCAGCCTGCAAGCCTTTCTGATTAACACCCTTACTAAAGGCTGCCACTAAACTCACCTTGTCCGGGCTAGGCACTGAACCCAACACTACGGCACTTTCTCCCAGCTTCTGCTGTAGCTGTTGCGCAACACTCTTTAAGCCCTCTGGTTCTACTCCCTCCATTTTGGCAACCAGAACCTTGAACTCACCGACTGACTTAGCTTCCGCCAACAACTGGTCAGATTTTGCCAAAGCCAGTTGTTGCTTCAGGGCATCTAACTGTTTATTAGTAGCCTTGAGTTCCTGTTGTAAATTACTAATCCGCTCAGGTAACTCTTCCGGTTGTGCTTTAAAGCGATCGCATAAATCCTTAACCACCTTATCCCGCACATTCAGATAATCCAGCACCGCCGGTCCAGCCACTGCTTCTATCCGCCTAATTCCAGACGCGACCCCTGCGGAAGAGATAATCTTAAACACGCCAATCTCAGCAGTATTGTTGACATGGGTACCACCACACAATTCCATGGAGACACCAGGGAAATCAATCACCCTGACTTCATCGCCATACTTTTCCCCAAACATAGCGGTTGCGCCCTTAGCCTTAGCTTTTGTCAAAGGCATCACCTCTACATCAGCAGTATGGGCTTCACTAATCCAAGTATTAATTTGTGCCTCAATTTGCTCTAACTCTTCCGATGTCAGAGCGCGAGGGCAATTGAAGTCAAACCGCAAGCGGTCAAAAGCCACCAAAGAGCCTGCCTGAGAGATGCTTGGGTCAACAATTTTTTTCAGAGCCGCTTGCAGTAAATGGGTCGCACTATGGTTAGCTTGAACTCGACGGCGACAAGCCCGGTCAATTTGAGCCGTTACTGTTGTCCCTACCGCTAAATTTCCCCGTTCGACAGTACCGAAGTGGACAAAGAAATCCGATTCCTTCTGAACATCTTCGATGCGAACCAATAGGGAATCCCCAGACAGATAACCGCGATCGCCTATTTGTCCCCCAGATTCCGCATAGAATGGGGTCTGATCCAAAATCACCTGGACCTTACTCCCAGCCCCAGCGGATTCCACCGACTTCCCATCAACTAGCAAAGCCTCTACCTTAGCCATAGACTGGGGTTGAGTGTAACCCAGGAATGCCGTACTATCGATCTGTTCCCCTAGCTGATCTAAGCTACCCTGTACCGTTAAGTCAATCGTTTCATGGGCAACTCTAGCCCGTTCCCGCTGGCGTTCCATTTCCACCTCGAAGCCATCGAGGTCTACGGTTAAGCCCTGTTCTTCAGCAATTTCCTCAGTTAATTCCACTGGGAAACCATAGGTATCATAGAGCGTAAACGCATCTGTGCCAGAAATCTGCTTAGGCTTCTTAGCCAAAATCTCAGCCAGCAGCTTCTCTCCCCGTTCCAGGGTTTTCAGGAATTGAGACTCTTCCCGCTCCATTTCCGCTTGGATAGTCTTTTCCCGTTCCCGCACATTAGGATAAGCGGATTCAGATAATGCGATCGCTGTTTGAGCCACTTCCCAGGTAAATTCCCCATCAATCCCAATCAAACGGCCATGACGCACCACTCTACGCAGCAAACGGCGCAACACATAACCCCGTCCGGTATTAGAAGCGGTAATCCCATCCGCAATCATATGAACGATTGCCCGGATATGGTCACCAATAACCTTCAGAGAAACCTTCGTCTTCTCATCACTCTTGATATAGTTAACCCCAGCAATTTCCGCTGCCGTTTTTACAATCGGGAAAATTAAATCAGTTTCATAATTATTCGGCACTTGCTGGAGGATTTGCGCCATCCTCTCCAGTCCCATCCCCGTATCAATATTTTGTTTCTCTAACGGGGTGCGGTTACCTTCCGCATCCTGGTTGTATTCCATGAATACCAGGTTATAGAACTCAATAAACCTGGTATCATCTTCCAAATCAATAGTCTCATCTCCCAGTTCTGGGTGAAAATCGTAGTAAAGTTCTGAACACGGACCGCAAGGACCGGTTGGACCCGATTTCCAATAATTATCCTCCTCACCCAAGCGCTGGATGCGATTGGCTGGGATGCCAATTTTATCGCGCCAGATCGCAAACGCTTCGTCATCATCCCGAAACACACTGACTACTAAGCGTTCTGGTGGCAAACCGAATACCTCTGTAGAGAGTTCCCATGCCCATGCGATCGCTTGTTCTTTAAAATAATCCCCAAAACTAAAATTCCCCAGCATCTCAAAAAAAGTATGATGCCGTGCCGTGCGTCCCACATTCTCTATATCATTGTTGCGGATACATTTTTGGGAGGTGGTGGCGCGAGGGAATTCCGACTGACGTTGTCCTAGAAAAATCGGTTTAAACGGCAACATTCCTGCAATTGTCAGCAACACCGTCGGGTCTTCCGGTACTAACGAAGCACTTGGCAATACATTGTGTTGCCGTTGGGAGTAGAAATCGAGGAAAGTTTGCCGGATTTCGTTACCGCGCAAATAATTAGGGATATCGGGCATGGTTCTCTACAAGTCAGCTTTAGGGTATGGGCATATGGCAAGTAAAACCCTATCGCTATATTTATATATTTACATATCATCTATTCTGACATAGAAGCGAAGGTGAAAGCCCACCCTTGATAGGAGAGCAAACCATTGTGATGGTTGTTCGCGTAGCGTGGCCTTTGGCCAAGGTTGGGAGGTTGAAGGTTTGATGGTTGAAGGTTTGATGGTTGAAGGTTGGGAGGTTGAAGGTTTGATGGTTGAAGGTTTGATGGTTGAAGGTTGGATAGTTTAAGGTTTGATGGTTGAAGGTTTGATGGTTGAAGGTTTGAGGCTTAACAACTGAAAGCCGGATGTCTAACTGGCAATCTGTAACGTTAAACCTGTAACATGTCTATTTTATAATTAAACATCTAACCTGTAACCTTCAACATCTAACCTGTAACCTGCAACCTTCAACATCTAACCTGTAACCTGCAACCTTCAACATCTAACCTGTAACCTTCAACCTTCAACATCTAACCTGTAACCTTCAACCTTCAACCTGTAACCTGTAACCTTCAACCTTCAACCTTCAACCTGTAACCTCTAACCTCCAACCTGTAACCTTAAACCTTCTTAATCTAATCGTTGCAGTTTGTAAAGACTCCTTAACTTTAACAACAAGTATTCGGAATCTCCAGAAGGTCGTGTTAGGTTTAAAGAGTGGAAGTCATCCTTCAGATAAGAACCTGAAGCCAAAAACCAAATGGGCATAGATAAGATGATTTCTAGCGGTCTATGACCCAGCCACAGTAGGCACCGATCGAACATAGCAAGAAGTGGCGAGAAACCAACATAAGTTGGAGGAAGCCAAACCAAAGTCCGGAAAGACGCGACTGTGTGAGATTTAGTATCAGGTGTATCTGTGTAGTTTGCCAACCATAGTAGTGATCAAAACTGGTAGTCAGAAAGTTAACTCGTTGAAAATTTGTCTTTTTCCACTCGAATGGGTCTAGTCAATCCTGGCTAGGCCCTTTGAGTATTGTGGAAAAACCCTTGGCCAATGGCTGTTCGCGTAGCGTGCGCTTAAGCTGATAGCTGTTCGCGTAGCGTGCGCGTAGCGCATAAGCTGATAGCTGTTCGCGTAGCGTGCGCGTAGCGCTTAAGCTGACAAAGCAATTAAGACTTCACCATTGACCCTGCATGCTTCAACCTTCTTAATCTAATCGTTGCAGTTTGTAAAGACTCCTTAACTTTAACAACAA
>NZ_CEYLVT010000251.1:0-10246 GCF_982860115.1 Moorena sp. | reverse complement strand
TTGCCTATTGCCTATTGCCTATTGCCTATTGCCTATTGCCTATTGCCTATTGCCTGAAGCAAGCTAGGTATCTAGCGCCAAATCTTGATGGTGTTGTCGAAACTACCACTGGCAAGAGTTCTGTTATTCGGACCAAAAGCAAGAGCATGAATGGTGTCTGAATGACCGTTGAGAGTGCCAATTTCTTGAGTTGTATCAACATCCCATAGCTTTATAGTAGTATCTGCACTACCACTAGCAAGGATTTTGCCACTACGGTCAAATGCGATCGCATAAACCCAACCATTATGTCCGTTGAGGGTGGTAATTTCCTGGGCAGTGCTAATATCCCAAAGCTTGATAGTACCGTCAGCACTAGCACTGGCTAGGGTCTGTCCATTGGGAGTGAACGCGATCGCAAGCACGTCGTCTGAATGCCCTTCAAAGGTGTGCATTTCCTCATCACTTAAGGCACTCCACAGCTTGATGGTAGCGTCAGCACTACCACTAGCAAGGATTTTTCCATCTGGGCTAAAGGCTACTGAATGAATCAATGATGAATGTCCTGTCAGAGTAGTGAGTTGCTTTAGGGTACGAACATCCCAAAGCTTAATGGTGCCATCGCTACTGCCACTGGTAAGGTGGTATCCTTGGGGGTGAAAGGCAATGGAATTGACCTCACCGGAATGCCCTGTGAAGGTGGAAATCTCCTTACCATTACGCACATTCCAGAGTTTGATGGTCTCGTCAGCGCTACCACTAGCAACAGTCTTTCCCTGAGGACTAAATGCCACAGCACGCACTTCAGCGGAATGCTTAGAAAACCAACCTCCAAAGGTAAGGATTTCCCAGGCTGTGTTTAACTCCCATAACTTGATAGTTTTGTCCCTACACCCACTGGCTAGGGTACGTCCATCAGGGCTAAAGGCTACAGAATAAATTTCATCGGAATGACCTTTGAGAGTGGTTGCTGCAAAAACGATAATCCTGGGATTACCTCTTGGTGGCCTAGAGTTAGTTTTTAGATTAGTTTTACCAGTTTTACCAGTTTTACCAGTAAATTGGGGAGTTAGTTGATTACGGTGGAATGGCTCCCAGGTAAGACCAGCTTCGGTTTCTTGGGTGATTCCTAAATCGTCCATCACTGCGATCGCGGATTGATACCTGAGCTTGATGGAACTCTGAATCATTGTGTCGAGAATCCGACTCAATTGTCTACTGACAGGATTATGAACCAAAAAATCCCGCCAAACAAAGCCATTTTCCATTGGATCGTATAAATTAAATGGCTGAGTTTGGGTCAATAAATGAATGCAGGTGACTCCTAAACTATAGATATCACTGGCAAATACTGCTTTACCAAAGATTTGTTCGGGAGCCGCATAACCAGCACTACCAATAGTTGTGCCAGTTTTGGCTAAGGTAGTGGCTGTGGCATACTTGGCTGCACCAAAATCTACCAATACCAGGTCTGGGGGAGTGATAACCCCCTGCCTAGCACTGGGGCGGAGGATACGACGACGAATGATATTCTCTGGCTTGATATCCCGATGAATTACTTTACCTTGGTGGATAAAGTTGAGCACTGGTAACAACTGACTCAGGAGTCTACGAATCTGAGCTTCTCGGAATGGTCCAGTTGCTGCCAACTCTTGAGCTAAATTTTCCCCATGGATAAATTCCTGAACTATGTACCAGTGATGATCTTGTTGAAAATGGGCGAAGAGTTCAGGAATCTGGGGGTGTTTGCCCAACTGTTCCAAGCGCAAGGCTTCCTGGTGAAATAATCGAGCAGCTCTGGTTAGATGATTGTTAGCTTGATTGTTAGCTTGATTGTTAGCTTGATTGTTAGCTTGATGATTACCTTGGGGGTAAAATTGCTTAATCACACAGTAGGATTTAGAGGCTTTTCCCTCGTCGATGGCCAAAAGGGTTCTGCCAAAGCCTCCTGCTGCAATCAGCTTAATAGCTCGGTATTGCTGTCCTAACAAGAGTTTAGTGCCGCAAGTTTGGCAAAACTTGTTGCCATCAGGATTGTAAGGCTTAGGGCAGTTGGGATTGAGACAGTAGCTCACAGAAACAACTGGTTAAATTATTTCTATTGTTTCATAAGCTAGAAATAGGTTTAAATTTCCGTAAGCGCAATGCATTAGTTACCACAGATACTGAACTAAACGCCATCGCTGCACCAGCAATAATGGGATTGAGTAACCAGCCAAAGATCGGGAATAACACACCAGCCGCAATCGGAATTCCTAGTACATTGTAGATAAAGGCAAAAAAGAGGTTAGTGCGAATGGTGCGGAAGGTAGCACGACTTAGTTGAATGGCTGTAATGATGCCTTGTAAATCTCCCGAGATTAGGGTAAGGTCAGAGGCTGCGATCGCAACATCAGTACCTGTACCAATGGCAATCCCCACGTCTGCTTGAGCCAGAGCTGGGGCATCATTAATCCCATCCCCTACCATTGCTAAAATTTTGCCTTCTTTTTGGAGAGTAGAGATGATGCTAGCTTTTTGATCAGGTCGGACTTGAGCAAATACCCGATGGATGCCAACCTCGTTTGCGATCGCATCAGCAGTTTGTTGATTATCTCCCGTTAGCATTACTACCTCTAATCCCAACCGCTTCAAGGCTTTCACCACCTCAGCTGAAGCAGGTTTGAGGGCATCCGCAATGCCCAAAATGCCTTCAACTTTACCATCAACTGCGATCCAAACTACCGTCTTACGGCTCGCCTCCCAATCCCCCTGATAGTCTGCTAAAGACCGATCCGGTTGCACCATCACATCTGTGTCAATCCCTAATTCTTCCATCCATCGTTTTGTCCCAATCTGCACCAATCTCTTGCCCTTGAGCCCATCATCTGTGAGTTCGGAAGAGAAGAGGGGATGATCGTGATCAACAATTGCCTGTACCCCACTGCCAGCAACAGCAGTAAAATTCTCGGGTGTTGGTAATTGCAATCCTATTCCCTGAGATTGGGCATAGCGCACCACTGCTTCAGCTAAGGGATGTTCGGAATGACTTTCCACTATTGCCGCTAGTTGCAGCAAGTTGATTTCATTGCTGCCGGTAAAGCTGCCCAGTTCTGACGAGGAGTCATAGATGCCTCCAACTGTAATAAAATCCGTTACCGTAGGTTTCCCTTCCGTTAGGGTTCCGGTTTTATCTAGCACGATAGTTTGCAGTTGATGAATCAATTCCAGACTCTCGGCATTTTTAATTAAAATCCCGTTTTCTGCGCCTTTACCGGTCCCTACCATCACTGCGGTTGGAGTAGCTAGACCTAAAGCACAGGGACAAGCAATGACTAACACCGCCACCATATTAATCATGGCTAGGGTAGGATTTCCTGTGGTCATCCACCAAACTCCAAAAGTAACCATTGCGATCGCAATCACTACCGGCACAAACCAACCTGTCACCTGATCTGCTAAGGTTTCAATCGGTGCTTTAGACCCTTGAGCCTGGTGTACTAACTTAACAATCTGTGCCAGTACGGTATCTTTCCCGACCCGAGTCGCCTGGAACTGGAAGCTACCGGTTTTATTAATCGTTGCTCCAATCACTTCATCCCCCGGCTGTTTCTTGACCGCAACACTTTCTCCTGTGACCATGGCTTCATCCACACTAGAAGCCCCTTCCATAACTATGCCGTCTACCGGAATAGTTTCTCCTGGACGCACCAATACCACATCCCCAACTTGCACCTGGGCCAAGGGAATATCCTGGGCTTGACCATGGCGAATCACACGAGCGGTTTTAGCTTGTAATCCCATCAACTTACGAATTGCTTGAGATGTCTGTCCTTTAGCCCGGTGTTCCAGCAATCGCCCTAGCAAAATCAGGGTAATCACTACAGCAGTGGTTTCATAGTACACAGGGAGAGTTACCCCTTGGGGTAGGAAAGATTTCAAAACAACCGGGGGCAACACTGTGGGAAACAGAGAATAGACATAGGCAGCACTAGTCCCAAGGGTGACTAGAGTATTCATATCTGCTGTTTTGTGTTTCCAGGCTTTCCATGCTCCAATCAAAAAAGACTGTCCACACCAAAACAGAACCGGTGTGGTTAATACCAGCTGTAGCCAAGGGTGATGTAACCAAGATGGAATCCAGGGAATAGATAATCCTGTCATCATCGGTAGTGAACCAATCACTAACACAGTACTAAGCACAGCACCGACAATGAATTTTCGTTTTAGGTCAAGGGTTTCGGCTTGACGTTGCAATTCGTGATCATCAGGCTGATCACTGATATCCTCGATCGGGAAAGCTTGGTAGCCAGCATCACTCACTGTCTGTTGAATCAGTCTGGTTAGTTGCTGGTTAGTTTTTTTGGAGTTAGTTTCCTCGGTATTGTAGGTAATACTAGCTTCTTCTGTACCAAAATTGACCCTGCACTCTACTACATCTGGAACCCTTTGAATCAGGGTTTCAATGCGTCTGGCGCAACCAGCGCAGCTCATTCCTTGTAAACGAAAGCTTTGTTGTGTCATGATTGACCCTCACCCTACGGTTAAAGGATAAACGCTCTAGTAGAGTGGAGAGTCAAGGGTATGAGTGTTAGTGCTTAGTGAGGGAACAGCGGATCTGGGAACAGGGAACAGAGAAAAAATCCTATTTACCTCATAGTTATGAAAAACGCTGTAATCTGAGTTACGTCTGCATGATAGTTGACCGCTGACCGCTGACCGCTGACCGCTGACCGCTGAATGCTTACATTTACTGTGTCTTATTTTCCCCCAGTCAGTTCACGAGTACGCAGTTTTACTAGAACTTTGACTCGCCGCTTGAATTGTTTAAAATCTTCTGGACTTAATTCTGTTTTCTGCCATGGTTCCCGTTGCATCAATCTTTTAAACCACTGATCCATGTTAGGATAATCAGTAAGATTAATCTCTAACTTCAGCAATAACGATATTGCTGCTCCAGCAACGATATCTCCTAAGGTTAACTGATCCGAAGCAAAGTAAGGGCTATTTCCTAGTAAGTCGGAGAAAAATTGTAGTACTGTCTCTAGCTTCTGCTTGGCTCGTGTAAATTGTGGTGAATCTTCCTTTTGACAGATTAGTTGAACTACTGGGGGAAATAGCTCATTAGCTGTCAACAATTGTACCATCCTTACCTTGGCTAATGCCTCTGGTGAAGTTGGCAGCAGCGCAGGTGTGGGATATTTTGCTTCCAAGTAATCCATAATTGCCAAGGATTCTACTAACCGCAAACCGTCATCTTCCAGAACTGGAATGTGATGAAAGGGGTTAATTTCTAAAAATTCTGGTTGAAATTGATCGCCATCTAATTTAATTAATACTGTTTCAAAGGTAAGGGTTTTTTCTAGTAACGTGAGCCAGACACGACGAACATTGGGCGAGAGGGTATTGTAGTATAATTTGAGCATCGATTATTTATTCTGACGTTTACCTTTGAAGTTTAGCTTAAGTTGACCGAAAAAAAGGATTGCGCTTGCTTATTAAAAACAAAGGTTAGTTCTGAACATTTTTTGATAGTATTTAAACTCAAACAAATAGCTAGTGCAAAGGTATAGAAACTAATAGAATAACTACACTCTTAGTTTCTTCGCCTATCCTACAAAGCGTTATAGATATAGAGCGTGATCAGGAAAACTTCCGTAAATTCTATTACTTTTCCTTTTCCTCCACTAGCTTATTTACTTAAGAGCCTACTCTACGGCTAAAGTTAACCTTAAGTCCATCCCGGGGATGGGGAGTTGGCATCACCACCATTTCTAAATCTTGACCTGGCACTAATTTCCAGTCATAATCCCGGAGCAATTGAGCCGCGAAAATCTTCATTTCTAATTTGGCAAACTCCCTGCCTAAACATTCCCGTAAACCACCACCAAAGGGGATATATCCAAAGGTTTTTTGTTTATCTTCTGTCCTTTCTGGCCCAAACCGATCTGGGTCAAAGCGTTGATGATCTTGATAAATTTTCTGATTGTTGTGGGTTTCGGTAATTTGGCACAGTATAGTCCAACCTTGAGGAATCAAGTAACCGTTAAATTCAAAAGACTGAATAACCTTCCGAAAAAGACCACTAACAGGAGGAAGTATGCGCAGCACTTCTTTAAGCACTTGCTCTAGATAGGTCATCTGCTTGAGATGTTCCATGGTTAGGGGTTCTGAACCAGAAAATTGCTGTTGTTCAGCACGGAGATGGGCAAGAACATCTGGATGCTGGGCTGTCAACAGACAAAAGGATGCGATCGCAGAGGTTAAGGTTTCGTGGCCTGCCCACAACAACAGAAGCACTTGGTCTTTGATTTCATCCAAACTCAAGGAATTCCCCTGGTCATCCTCGGCTTGTAACAATAGTCCCAAGGCGTCCTCTCCGGGATTTTTCTGTTGCTGTCGCTGTTGGACAATGGTTTCGATATAGGTCAGCAATCCTTGACGAGCACCCAAGGCTTTACCAAACCTTGTCCAAGGTAAAGAGAGCGGGATACTGAACACTCCCTGAGAAAAGTTATTAAATAGTTGAGCTAGAGGGGTTTGGGAACCTGCATCAGTTCCCATCAGCAAGGTACTAGCGATCTCAAAGGTATAGTCCTGCAGTTGAGGATACCAGGTTAAGGTTCCCATCTGTTCCCATTTCTGGAGATAATTGCTAGTAATGTTGGCCATGGTGGGAATATAACTCGCTAATGCTCTCGGTTGAAACGCCTGGGACATTAACTTGCGGCGCTTTTGGTGGAATTCTCCCGTTTGGTTCGCCAGTGAGGCGGCTCCAAGTAAGATTTGCGTGCTTTTGGGCCAGATAGAAGCAACATACTTATTTTCGTTAGTAAACAGAAATTGATTCGCTTCTGCAGTATTGATCGTCACCGCAGGACTACCAAAAATGTGGGTTTTGTAGATGCCCCCATACTTGTCTAACCGCTTTTTGTGGAAATTTCGATCGGTTAAAAAGCTGATCGTTTCACCGATAATGGGTAAACAGACATTACCAGGGGGCAATGGAAGCGAACGCATATCTTGAGTAGTGGTTTCCATGGAAATAGGCAAGCTGCAGGGTCAAGACCTATTATCTCGTGCCTGATCCAGGGGAAACCCATTTTATAATGCAATACTTCATATCGGAGTAGCCCGCAACCGTAGACCAAGTGCCTGTATTACCTTGAGAACAGTGGCGAAATCTGGATTACTTTCCATTGACAACACCTCATCAAGACTTTCATGGCCGAGACCCGTTTCACTAGCAATTTGTGTCATTGCTTTGGAACGAGCAATATCCTCGCTTAGCAGCCACCACCAAGCCAGGATCCCCATCTTCAAGAGCAGCTTCGAGATAGGCAGCCATATCTTCTTTGGTCTCCAGATGTTCTGCCACATCCCAAGGATGGGTTTTGGGAGCAGGTCAGTTTTGTAAGAACAAAAGTACTATTAAGCCCTGAGACTTGGAAGTTTTTAGTTTCAGAACCCAAATTCTTTCATTGGCCTATGGCCACGCTACGCGAACAAAATGAAATGCATATAGGGCTAATGCTAGAGAAGCTGTTATAAAGTGCCAACGGAGCTGAATCTATTGCTATGGCTTACACACAAGCTTTAGAGTCGCTTATGTATCAAAACTTAACATAGTTCCGTTTTCAAACTTTAGTCAAAACTCCAGTTCTGAGGGGGCGGGTTTATAGCAATATCATCCTGCTACCCGACCATCTACAAACTTATGCCAAGACCTCTAAGCAGTCCATAAAACTCATCTGAGCAGCAAACTTAGGGCACGACGGACATAGGTTGTCCAAGATTCTATAGGCGGGAAGATCAATGCATAGAGCATGATGCCGCTCATGGTGTCAAAAACCAAGTCTGAATCTAAGTCTGTTGGAATTTCATTTCTTGTCTTTGCCCGTTCGATAATAACAGCAAAGGATTTTCGTCGGGGTTGTAGATATTTTTCCCAGTAAATTTGAGCCAACCCAGGATTGCTCGATGCACTACCGATAATCATGGCAACAGTCTGCCTTCCAAGTGGAGTAAGGGTTATTTGTGCGGCATTCTCAATGAGTGCATCTATGTCACTCCAAAGATTGCCTGTGTCAGGAATTAGCACCTCTTCCCGAATACTTTCAATTGCATCAGCAACCAGTTCATCTTTACTGCTGTAACGCCGGTAGATGGTTGTCTTACCTACTCCAGCACGAGCGGCGATGACTTCAATACTCATTGCCTCAAAGCCGACTTCTGACAACAATTCCAGTGCGGCCTTCAGCATGGCCTGGTGAGATGCTCTGCTGCGAGGCCTTCCTGGTGATTTCTTTCTAATATCATTCATAGATGTTATCATATTTCGATACGATACGGTCTCGAAACTATATGTCTCAAAAACCTCTTTATATGGACAAGCACAGTACTCAAACCCTGGGAGAAGGTCTAGTGGAGTACTATACTCTCAATCCACACGTTACTGATCCAGTGACACAACCTTCAGACTTCGGCAAAATCCTGCGAGCGCACGACATAGGGCATGTGATTTACGCTTGTGACACGGGAATGTACGATGAGCTAAAAATTCTGCCGCTATTTTGGTGGACGAGTAAATGTACGTTTCAGACCTACTTGAAAATGAAAAACTCCCCTGCTGTTGATGTGATGTACAAGGACATGATTAGGGAAAAAGGGGTGTTGTGGCTATACAGAGCAATCTTGAGAGTACTTCCTGGGGTAATTCTAGAATTAATTCCAATTTGGTTTAAAACTCGAAATCGTCAAAAATTACTGCCATTTCTTGAGTTTGAGCCGTTGCTTGATCGTTCTCTTTTGGATATCCGCCAGGAATTTGATCTGTTACCGTTTATAAAGGCCTAGTAAAGCTGATCATCATACTTGCTTCACGCTAACTATCAATTTTGATGGGTTTTATGATAGAAGCCCTCACTGTGAGGGAAAGTTGACTCTACAAGAAATTTAAAGGTCTGAAATTTGCAAATATGGACTACGCTGAAGGGCTATTTTTGCAAGGTTATCCTCAACGCTGACTAGTTTATAAATAGTTACAGTTCAAAATTGCTGCGTTTTTTTCATTAGTAGTGACTGATTTAATTCAAGTTATTGTCGCAGACGGCCATCCAATTTTTCGTGAAGGACTGGTACAGATTATCAAACGAACCAATGACATGGAGGTCATCCCAGAAGCAACAACCGGAGTTGAGGCTGTACACTTATTCCGTTTGCATCAGCCTGATGTCGCAGTCATGGATTTACGGATGCCAGAAATGGATGGAGTTCATGCAATTGCAACAATTCGTCAAGAGTTTCCTAACGCTTGCACCATGATTATCAGTAACTACAGCACTAGTGAAGAGATTTTCTTTGGTCTTCAAGCTGGTGCTAGAGGATACCTGCTGAAGACTATAACAGAGGTTGATTTAATCGATGCCATTCGTAGGGTTTATGGAAATCAAACCTACATTCCTTTTGAGGTGGGCACTAAGCTGGCAGAACAGATGAGTTACCCTCAACTTAGTGATCGCGAACGAGAAGTTTTGAAATTTCTGGGTGAAGGTAGAACCAATCAGGAAGTTAGTAGTCTGCTGTCAATTAGCGAAAGTAGCGTTAAATTTCATATTGGTAATATTTTTAGTAAATTCAGAGTGAATGATCGCACTGGGAGCAGGTCAATTTTGTAAGAACACTTGAACTACAAACGCTTGAAATACAGCGTTTTCGCGGCTTCAGTAGCAGTTATGAGTTATTTTAGTACATTTGTTCTGCGAATTTGACATGCTCCCTGGGTTTTGATGTTGGTCATGACCATCTCCTATAGCAAAGGGAACAGGGAACAGGGAACAGGGAGTAGGGAATATGGCATCAAAATTATCTCAATTCCTACACGGATTGCTATATAACTCTTGTGCTAGATCTAGGGCTGTCTTGATGTCACCACTCCTGACGCCAAACTATTCAATCATGGAGTTATATACCAGAATTATTCATCAAGGTGCTGCCTAATTTCTTCGATGGAGATACCTGCACCAGGTTTGACATTAGCGGAACGTTCATCAATAAAATTCATCAGTTCCAGATTCTCACGAGTTAGTATAATTTCCTCCTCAAAATCCTCTTCTTCACCAATCTCAAACACGTGAGCAAGGACTGGCTTACCTAATAAAATGTTGGGATTGGAATCAATGTATTCTATCCAATTCATTATGATTATTTCTTGAAGTATATTGATAGTTAACTATCTAACAGGGGGACAACGAGGCATGAAAGTCTTATGTAGTGAGAGATACAGCAG
>NZ_CEYLVT010000250.1:0-10302 GCF_982860115.1 Moorena sp. | reverse complement strand
AATTAAGAATTAAGAATTAAGAATTAAGAATTAAGAATTATACATTCTACATTCTACATTCTGGATTCTGACAGACAACCTTGGCCAAAAGGCCACGCTACGCGAACAACCCAACTACCTTGGCCAAAAGGCCACGCTACGCGAACAACCCAACTACCTTCAACCAGACCCAGAACCAACTGCCTCAGAAATTGAACTCATGCCTCTTTCCTCCAACTTCTGCAACACCCCTTGCAGAATCTGCCTTACCATCCATGGACCGTTATAAATCCAACCCGTGTACACCTGAATTAGACTAGCACCTGCAGTAATCTTCTCCCAAGCATCCTCCGCCGTAAAAATGCCTCCAACCCCTATAATCGGTAAAGTTCCTTGAGTTTCCTGCCAGATAAACCGAATTACATCTGTAGAACGTTGACGCAAAGGAGCTCCACTAATCCCCCCAGCTTCTTCCGTTACCGGTTTGCCCGTTGCCGCAATCTGTTGTGTTTTCAGCAAATCCCGACGGATAGTAGTGTTAGTGGCAATAATCCCAGCTAAGCTATAGCTTTGGGCAAGCTCAAGGACATCTGCGATCGCATTCCACTCTAAATCCGGGGCAATTTTAACCAGAATCGGCTTTTGGGAAACATTTTGCTGTTGCAGAGCATCTAAGATCAGACTAAGTTGACTGGCATCCTGAAGCGATCGCAATCCTGGTGTATTCGGTGAACTCACATTCACCACAAAGTAATCCCCCAATTCCCTCAACAACCCAAAACTCGACCGATAGTCATCTGCTGCCTCTGCTAGGGGTGTTACTTTAGATTTACCTAGATTAATGCCAATCGGAATAGTTAAACCTGAAGCTTGGATCCGGTTTTCCCTTCTGGTAGGTTGTTCGTCCTTGGCCTTCGAGAAGGGTAGGTTCTTTTCTAAACCTGCAACCTGTAACCTGTTAACCTTCAACTGGTATAATCGAGCAGCCATTGCTGTAGCTCCGAGATTATTAAATCCCATCCGATTCAGAGCAGCTTTGTCCTCTACCAAGCGAAATAAACGAGGACGAGGATTTCCCGATTGAGCATGAAAGGTTACAGTACCCAGTTCAGCAAAGCCAAACCCTAAGCTTCCCCAAATTCCAGCAGCCACACCATCTTTATCAAACCCTGCTGCTAAACCCAGAGGGTTGGGGAAGTTTACTCCCCATAGGATTTGTTGGAGGCGAGGATCATTTAGGCAAAACCTTTGCTGTAATTGACCCTTAACCCAGTGACCTAGAGTAGACTCCTGATGCCATGAGACCCAGCTCAATAGCGCTAGAGTTCTATTGTGTAACCATTCTGGATCTGTCTTCAACCCAGAAAATAGAATTGGACGAATGGTAGATTGGTAAATATCCATAATACTGAGTGAGTCCGTAGCTCAATGGGTAAGTAGATCAGCGAGTCAGTAGATCAGTGCTGAAAACAATACTCCACCATGTAGCTAGTTGTTAATAACAACTGTGGATTTACTTCGATTTTGAATTTACCCATGCAACCGTAATACTTTAATTGATTCTTTGATTGATTAGTTAGGTGATCGCTAAACTCTAAAAAAAGGGCGTTGTTTAGGTAACTAAAATGACATTTTTATCACTAAGTTACAATCAATTTTCGCAACCCCGTCTTGATGCAATAGCGATTGGGGTGGGCTCCTTTGACCGCGCTGCATCGCTACTCCCTACTCCCTCAAATCACTCGACGGGGAGTTAGGTGATGGCTCCTGACGGTAACCATAAAAATCAATCCGATATTCCGTAATCTTTACACCAGTTTGTTCCTCAATTTGCTTGAGCAAGTTTTCCGGTAGTTCTACATAAACATCAAGAATCTGGTTTGTATCCAGACAATTGACATGGCTATGAGTATCGCTGATATTGCCGTACAACCGTCCATCCGAGCGCTCAATACATTCAATAATACCTTGACTAGATAGGGCATCTAAATTCTGGTAAACAGAAGTATGACCAATAACTTTCCCTTGTTGATTTAATCGGTCATAAATGTCTCGCGCTGACAGATGGTCTTTAGCTTCCCATAACAGTTCTAGAATAAAGCGACGTTGACGACTCAGACGCATACCTAGCGTCTGACACTTGTCGATAGCATCTTCTAGTGAACGAATTGGTTTAGCAGCTGCCGCTTCTTGTTGCATGACATGAGTTGATGAGTTTAACGAAAAGGAATCCCTTATAAATCTATTTATAGCTCAGGCAGTTATTCACTTAAGCCAGGATAAGACTCTGCTGTTCTCATTAACCAGCAACGGCCAAGGGTAAATTGGGAATGCTTTATGTTCCCAACTTCCTCGTTAAATTTGACTGCCCCTGTTTAAATTTGGTAGCCCTTAGCCTTATATTAAATATACTAAATATTAAATATAATACTACAAACCCTTGAACTACCCCACCCTAGCATCTAGATGTGCTCTGCTTAGTCATCCGACAAGATCCAGGTGTCCTTGCTTCCTCCCCCTTGAGTAGAATTGACCACCAAGGATCCCTTTTTCAAAGCTACACGTGTCAACCCACCAGGATGGACATAGATATCATCTCCGCGATGGAGCACGTAGGGACGCAAATCGACATGGCGTCCTTCCACTTCACTGCCTACAGCAGTGGGAATTCGTGATAGAGCAATAGTTGGCTGAGCCATATACTCCCTCGGCTGAGCCCGAATCTTTTCCGCAAAACTGGCTCGCTCTTCGGGACTAGCATGGGGGCCAACTAACATACCTCGTCCCCCTTCCTCACTAGCAGACTTGACTACTAACTCATCTAGATGGTCTAGGACGTAGGCTCGGTCTTGGTCATCCCAACACAAATAGCTAGGCACATTCGGTAGCTTCGGCTCTTCGTTGAGGTAGTAGCGAATCATCTCAGGAACATAGGTATAGACGACTTTGTCATCAGCCACCCCTGTGCCTAGGGTATTGGCTAAAGCTAATCTGCCCTGCTGACAAAGATCGATAATAGCCGAGAGCCCAGAAGAGTAACCATTCCCCAGTTTCAATGGATGCAAGAGCTGGGCGTCATAACGACGATAAAGAATGTCAATTTGTACCAGCTCCTGGGCAGTCCGCCGGTGCAAATACCCCTGCTCGATCACCAAATCTTCCGGCTGGACTAGAGCTACCCCCATCTGTTGGGCTAGAAATGCATGCTCAAAATAGGCAGATTCCACCGGTCCTGGGGTCAGTACTGCAATGGCTACAGGTGAGTCGGAGCCTATCGTAGATGCCCCTTTGTTCCCGGTCGATAGCTTCAGGAGTGTGGAATGTAACTCCTGGGAATACCCTTCTAGGGGCTCAATGGCGAACTTAGCCAAGAGGTCTGGTACAACCCGCTCCATGGCCTGACGGTTCTTCATAACGTAAGCAATACCAGAGGGTACCCGCAAATTATCCTCTAGCACATACCAAACACCTGCTTCGTTGCGGATCAGGTCTATGCCACTAACATGACACCAGATGCCTGCAGGGGGTTTCATGCCCATGCATTCAGGCATGAACCGAGCTGCTGATTCCACGATTTCTCTAGGGATCTTGCCATCTCTGAGAATATGCTGTTCTCCATAGATATCAGCACAGAATAAGTTGAGGGCAGCTACTCGCTGTTTCAGCCCTGCTGATAGGTGGCTCCATTCTGAAGCTGAGATCACCCGGGGGATGACATCGAAGGGTAATACTCTTGTCTGACCATGCCACGTAAAGGTTGCACCAAGTTCTGCAAGAACTTTTTCTACGGCTGTGTTGGTTTCGGACAAGCTACCTTGAGGGAGTTGCTGCAAGTAGTCAAAGACAGCCGCAACTTCTATTCGCGGTTGACCCGGGGCAATGAAATATTCGTCATAGAAGCCCTCGATATTATAGGAATCGAATTGCACAGCTGTCTCCCCTTCACCTTAATTAACAGTCCAGGTACCCAAAGCCTCGACTTACAGCTTATTTAACACAGTTCTTTTGGAGAATGGGGATGTTTAAAGTTTTCTTTGCAAGTTAAGGGAAAAGCCTCGACTAAGCCATTGCTCTTCACAGCAGTTACTGCAGCAATGGGCTTGAGCTATAACGGAAGTATATCACCTTTACAAAAACTTTGAGAAAAAATCTGGAATTATTCAGGGTCAATGGGTAGTTTACTGTATTGCTCAGAAACACTCACATCAACCGGATTCTGAAACAAAAGCCAATACAAACTCCTCTCTATTGAGCAAATTATAAAACATCATCAGAAATTAGCAGAATGGAAAACATAGAAAGTAACGAACCAATGGTTCCAGGTATGACCAATGGTGCAGCAGCTACCAATGGCATGTCATTAGGAGAAATGGCTGATGACCAGATGTCATCCTTTGACATGAATGCTGTATCCAGTCAAGGCAATATACCCACACCAGTGCCAATGAGTTCATCAGCCCCAGATAGTCCCATGGAGAATGTGCTGGTAGAAATGCGAGCACCTAAGGGTCAAGGGGCTAACTTCTTTCACATGGCAGGAAGTTTCAGCGTTCCTAGTTTCCAAATCGATTATGACTACGAGCCAGTATCGATGGATCCTGAAACACCGGAACTGGCCATGCAGCTCCAAGCATCTAATGAAGAGGTGATCGTTGTCAAGGGCAAAGTTGCTCAAAACCAAATTGCCGCCCTCGAAGCCCAACCTAATGTCATAAAAGTCTGGGCAGACACCCCGATCGAACCCTTCAGCACTACCACCCTACAGCAAGAGTATCCCATGGTAGAACCAATGGCAGGGTTTGGTAGCTGTCCGATTGGTTCTTGTGACTGTAGCCCTGGGGCTGCTAAGGGAACTATGGCGGACGTAGCCAAATATCTTGGCGTTGATCAAATTCACGCTGCTGGTTATAAAGGTCAAGGTATTGTTGTTGGTGTCGTTGATGGGGGAATTACAGCAGCTGGTCGTCCTGTGCGTCCCGGAGAACCCTCCAAGCGAATTCGCAATGTCATTGGTGGCTTCCACCGCACAGTGGAATGGGGGACTCAAGCTCGCAGCTGGGGCGAACATGGCAATATGTGCGCTACAGATGTGTTGGGTATGGCTCCAGAAGCCAAGCTCTATGACTTTCCACTAGTAGGGAATGCTATCTCTAACGCCCTGGCAGCCTTCAATTGGGCAATTAAGCAGTATAAAATTGACGGCACACCCCACATTCTCACCAATAGCTGGGGAATTTACCAGGAACAGTGGGATAAGACTTATGCCAGAAACCCAAACCATCCCTTCACCCGTAAAGTAGTGGAAGCTATCAATCAAGGGATTCTAGTTCTGTTTGCCGCTGGTAACTGTGGTGGAACCTGTCCTGATGGTCGTTGTGCCTCAGATTTCGGTCCTGGTAAAAGTATCTGGGGCGCGAATGGTCATCCCCTAGTGATGACAGTGGGCGCAGTTAACAAAAATGAACAGTTTGTCGGCTATAGCAGCCAAGGACCAGCGGCTTTGTCCCCTAAAAAGCCAGACTTCTGTTCCATCACCCACTTCCGGGGTTACTTCCCCTGTGATAACGGTACCTCGGCTGCCACACCCATTGCTGCTGGAGTAGTAGCCTTGCTCAAGCAAGCCAAGCCGAGCTTGACTCAGCAGGAAGTTAAGAAACTCCTGGAGAGTACTGCTAAAAATATTGGTTCTCAGGGATGGGATCAGCATTCCGGTACTGGTATTATTCAGCCCAAGGTAGCTTTTGACAAAATCAAAACTCCCCCCCCTCGCCCTCGCCCTCGCCCTAGTGAGGGTACTTGGAGTGACTGGGAAAATTTAGGGGGCTATGGCCTATATAGCCCAGCAGCTGCTTCCTGGGGACCTAACCGCATTGACACTTTTATCATTGGTACTGACCACGCTATGTATCACAAGTGGTGGGATGGCTCCGCTTGGCGCGGCTGGGAAAACTTAGAGGGTTACATTATTTCTACACCCGCAGCAGTTTCTTGGGGACCTAACCGCATTGACACCTTTGTGGTTGGTAGCAATAATGCCCTGTACCGCAAGTGGTGGGATGGCTCGGCTTGGCGTGGTTGGGAAAATCTAGGGGGCTACTGCCTGTATGCTCCAGCGGCTTCTTCCTGGGGACCTAACCGGATTGACACTTTTATCATTGGTACTGACCACGCCGTCTACCACAAGTGGTGGGATGGCTCGGCTTGGCGCGGCTGGGAAAACTTAGGAGGCTACTCTGTTTCTGCACCCGCAGCAGTGTCTTGGGGTCCAAACCATATCGCTATCTTTACCATTGGTCGCGATCGCGCTCTATACTACAAGACCTGGAATGGTTCTATTTGGAGTCCATGGGAAAAACTGGGAGGCTACTGTCAGTATGGTGTAGCCGCTGTCTCCAGGGGAGTCAACCAGCTCGATTGTTTCGTCATTGGATCCATGGGCAAGGTCTATTGCCGTGCCTGGGATGGTTCTGCCTGGAAAAATTGGAAAAACCTAGGTGGTTACAGCATTGCTGGGGTAGCAGCAGCATCTTGGGGACCTGACCGCCTTGATGTTTTTGTCGCCGCTGGTGATCATGCTCTCCACCACAAGTGGATGGGTTGAGATCAACATTACTGATTAAGGAATTAAAGGAAAAGGGCATGCATGGAGAATGCTATCATTTATAATTGCCCTTTTCCTTTCCTAATTAAATAGGATAAAACCGTCAGAATTCAGCCGTCAGCATTCAGCTGTCAGCCTAATGCTTAAAATAAACCTCAAACAGCAGAATTTAAGAGTTCGAGATTTTATCGAATTGGAAGTCTGGATAAAAGTCTTTGGCCAAGGTCAATGGATCATGGCTGTTCGCGTAGCGTGCGCGTAGCGCATAAACTGATAGCACCTCAAGTAGCGTGCGCGTAGCGCATAAACTGATAGCTGACAGCTGAATGCTTACTTTTTAAGTAACAATTTTTAATTAACAATTAACCAACACCCAATAATTATAAGTATTCAACTCAACTCAAGATGATGGAAAGCACAGACTTTATCAATCAAAACCCCAGGTCGCCGATTCTCGTAAAAATGCCTGGAGAAGATGAATCAACTGGGTCAACTATTGAGAAAAGTATGCCCACAGAGGTAGCGATTGAGCATGGTGTGAATACCTTGGTTAATGACGTAGTGGATCAAGCCTTAGTGCAGGTTAAAAGTAACCAAGAACTGCAATTAGTCCGGGAAAAGGTTGCTACGGTGATGGGAGATACCCTTAAGGAAATAGCTGCTGAACACCCTCAGTGTCAAAGCCCACTGGCAACAGGTGTTAGCCCAATGAATAATAATACTAATACTAATAATAGTGCAGTTGACTGTGGTATGAGTGGGGCAAAGCAAGTTCAAGAGTTAGGCTTTACTGAGTTTACTGCTGGGCTGATCAACAGTACTTTCGACGCTATCATGGGTGCAACTATCAACCAGATGGAAGCTTATCGAGAACTTGTAGCCAATCTCGCTAAAACTCTGGCTCAGTTCCAGGCTGAGAATGTCTCTGATGCCCAAATTACTGACCATCTTGCCCAACACTACCCTGATGGTCAGGGAGGTACAGTTGTGCGTCCCAACTATACCTTTAAAACTATCCCTGCTAACCCCAACACTGGTACTCAAGAAAAGGCAGGCAATCACCTATTAAGGGAAGTAGCTCAAGCTCTAGAAGCTGAAACGATTAATCTTACAAATCCTCTGACACTCACCATCCAAGAGAATCAGGAGAGATTCTTCACTAGCCAAGTCCAAGCGATTCGCTCGAAAATTGGTGAGTTACTAGCAACTAATATGATCGAGAATCTGCGGGCAATAGCACGGGAAGGAATGGCACGGATTGTAGTAACTGATGGGGAAATTCTCTCGAAGCTCACCTTCAATGTGACTGCTACTGAGCAAGAAACTACAGGAACAAACCAGTATGAGCCTCAAGAAGCGATGCAGCGCGGTCTTGGGGGTTTCCACGGGGCTTACAAGGTGCGGACGCAGGTTCCGCACACAGCCCCTCCCCATGAGCGACTGCATCAAGAAGCCAACCCTTACATCAGAGGTCGTGCGGTCGCGGGATGGGGTAACGTTTCTGCTGGTGCTAGTCACAATAAACTCACGGTTAAGCCAGTGAATGAGAGTTCATTGGATGCAGTGACTATGAGTTCAGACATCATTGGTCAGGTTAAGATTCGCTTTAAGACTGAAAAATTTCCACCAGTGGACAGCAATGGATAATATCGAGTTCAGTTTACTATTGATCAGTCTTGAATGTTCATTAATTAACAATTAACAATTATCCCTATTTTCCTTATTTTTGCCTTGATTCGGAGATAATCAGTCATGGTTTACCGAATAGACTGATTATACCTACCTCCACTCAAGCACATAATTTTGTACGCTTCCCCACACTCCTTTTTACCTTTTGATTGACTTGATTTTAAAATTACTCATAATTCTCTCCAAAGTCACTGATAAGTTAATATAGCAGTTCTAAATCAGTTGAGGTATTTTCCGTCTTGCTTTTGAAAAGGTGCTAGGAGTAAGGAATAAAATTTAGATGTACCTCACGCTTACTAGGAAACGCTATACATCACCATCTTAAGATTAAGCAGATCTCAGTATAATTGCTGTATTTAAAGATAACTAACCATGTTGAAACTATTTGGGTGTGATCAAGACCAAACCTCACTTAGCCAAACCCTTAACCGTTGGCAAGGAAAAGCTACTGTTAAAGTTGCCATACAACCTAATCAAAGCGGACGTGTACACTTCCGAGCCAGCTACTGGAAGGCTAAATGTCCACAAGCGATCACTCTCAACCCTGGGGATATTGTTGAAGTAACTGGTATTGATAACATTACCCTGATTGTAGAACCTGGTTCTTTGAATTAAATCAGTGAATCAATACCCTAGAGTGTACTATTTATAAAGTTTGCAAATTGCTTTCAAAACTTGGAGTATAACCATGGCGCGATCGCTTTCAAACAAGCTTAAAATCGGCATATATTGATAAGTTTGGGGATTACCCTGACGGATATAGACAAACTGATAAACCAGACCATTAGTGGCTAATCCCCAAACAAATTCTTGATGCTCTAGGCTGTTGAAAGCATAAGTCAGTAATTGCGGTAAACCTGTTGATACCTCAATGACTAATAACTATTCACCCCAAACCATAAAAACGCATAGGATTATCCCAGAGGATCTTTTGCACTATCTTTTGAGATAGCTTGTCCTGAAGTCCTACCACTTGCTCAATAATCTTGGGATTGTGGTCTATGTGAGGGTAGTCAGAACCAAATATCAAATTATCAGAACCAATGTACTTGATAAGATCAGGCAGATAAGGCTCATCTGGCTCAATGGAAATGAAGCACTGGCGACGGAAATACTCTGAAGGCTTCATTTTTACATGATCTTTGACCTCCCAGGCCAGTTGATCGTACTCTTCATCTAGCCGCCACAGCCAGTAGGGAAGCCAGCCGCAACCGGACTCAAGAAACGCTACTCTGAGATTGGGGTGGCGCTCTAATACTCCCCCTTCGATCAGTGCCAACATTGCCATCATCTGTTCCATGGGATGAGAGCAAGCATGCATGGCAAAACGGGTATTAAATCGATCTGATCCAGTAGTCGGTAATCGAGAATGGCTACCCTCATGAATGCCAACTGCTATGCCCAGGCTCTCACACTCGCTCCAAAAGGGCTCATAGGCCGGGTCACTGAGCAGTCGTCCCTTAACCGGATTTGGTCGCACAAAGACAGCTTTCCAGCCAAACTCTGCGATCCGATGTAATTCCGACACCATGCTGCTGGGGTCATGTAGACTAATCGCTCCTACCCCGTTCAGTAGTTGCGGGTCATAGCTGCAAAAGTCTCGTAACCAATTGTTGTAGGCACGGGTGAGGGCTGCTGCCAGTGACGAATCCATCGTATCGATCGCCAACATCCACAATCCCATAGTTGGATACAGAAACGAAATATCCACACCCATCCGCTTCATGGCTTTGACCTGAGAGTCTGGGCCAGAGCCTACGTTTTTATAGGTAGCCTGGTCCCGGATTGCTACCTTAAGTCCTTCAGCCCAAACAGCGTCGGATATCTTATTATAAATTGTCTCACCTTCCACTCTCATATACTTAGTTGGAGGGGAAAAGATATCAATTTTCACAACCCCATCTTTTTCGGAGGGTTGATATCGATAGGGTGCATGACTTTTAAATGCAGGTTCCAGGTACTTCTCCCACATATCTATCGGTTCAGTCACATGGCCATCGGCATCAATAATTTGATAGTCTTTCAGCATTGTT
>NZ_CEYLVT010000249.1:0-10404 GCF_982860115.1 Moorena sp. | reverse complement strand
CCCATCTCCCCATCTCCCCATCTCCCCATCTCCCCGCGCCCCCGCCCCAATCTACCTTTAATTATGGGTATTCAACCGGACTTGATGTTATTTATTTTTGCCCTTACCCTTGGATTTATGCTTGTCCTTACCATGGGATTTATGCTTGCCCTTACCCTCGGATTGCTCGGGGGAAATCGGTTCGGGATAAATATAGACAGGCTCTTTGCCGTAATTCTCGATATAAAGCTTGGTGCCACCATCAGTAGTTTCACCTTCTAGGATCAGCTTGGATGAGCGGGTGTCAGGATCTGGCTCGCCTCCTGCCTGATAAATGGCTTGGTTATCCCGGTCATAGAAGATTAATTGACCGTCTTGTTGCATATGCAATTGACCAGGCAACTTGGCAGAGCTGGGATCCTCAAGGAAAACGAAAGGCTCTTCTAAGCTAGTGCCAGTTAAGACTGGACCCTCTCCGGGCTTGTTGGTTAAAATTGCAGTGCCATCGAGAGCCATAATAGTTTCTCCAGGGGCTAAGAAGCCCTCTCCTCTGGCATCAAGAACATTGACATCCATAATCTCGCCCACGAGATTGGTCATCATCAGTTCCTTAATCTTGTATTGATTCCAGTTATAGTATTTAGCTAACAGCTTTAAGTAAGTCAGCTTGCTTGCAGCGGCAATTGGGGTCATATCATAGGCACCAACTGCTCCTACCTGACTCAGCCAGGAACCTGCTGCATAAGTCTGGGAATTAACAGTCCCGCTTAGAACCTGTGTACAGTCAACGATCACGGTACCATTGTTATCAGCTTCGTCGAGAGTTTTGTAAATCGCCCCATTCTCAGGAGTGTCTGGATTGCCAGAAGGGAAATTCCCTGCCCCATAAGACTCCAGAATTAAACCATCTACTCCCTGATTAATACAGGCCGCTAGCATATCCCCAAGTACGCTGGTATTGGGGTCAGCCGAGACATCATAATAGGCGGGGAAAGCCGAAAAGGGAAGAACGGTAGTGTTGTTAATATGATCGTTAATGTAGGTCAGTTGAGCTGATAAAGCGTCATAAGCAGGCTCGCCCTTGACAGAGAGTGCCAGGGAGGGGTCTGTTGGTAAGGGGCGCACTACTTTGTTGTTGACATCAAAGTCTAAGCCATATTCTCCAATATTGGGATAGTTAGGAGTAGAGAAGGCTTTGAACTCACTGGCGTTGGTCTTCACCGTACGATTGCCCCTCATTAAGGTGGAATCAAAGTACAGACAAACTTCAGGTACACCTTCACAACAGGACGTTACTGCACCACAGACGTTTTGCAGAGCATCGGTGTTGAACCGTACAGTATAGGAAGAGTCGGCTTTCTCTACAAATAGTGGCAGTTGGGACCCAGTCACAACCACCGGCTTGCTCAACAAAGCGTTATAGTTACCATCCTTATCCAGCCCCGTCATCAAAAACGACAGTATGGAAGCTGTCCAAGCCATGGTGTCCGTGCCATGGAGCACAATAAAAGACTCATAGCTATCGTAGGCTTCCAAAATTGCGATCGCAATAGTACACCAGTCTTGGGGCTGCAAGTTGGTACTGTCGAGAGTGCTGTTACTCGGGCCAAACCCGATATCAATATACCCAATCGTACAATCGGGATATTGACTTTGAATAATCGGCAAAATATTCTCATCAAAAGCCTTTTGGAAACCAACGGTATCCAGTGGATACAGCCCATCGGGTCCCTGCACAGAACCAATAGTGCCCCCGGTGTATAAAATTCCTATGTTCATTAAACAATCAGAAAATAAATTATGTTTGCTACTAAAGTATATAGAATTGATGGCAAAAGGGAACATGGAACAGTGGATCACCGGAATAGGGAGCAGGGAGCATTAGGAAGGAGTTCCAAAGAGTTTTTTATTTATGGATAAACCGATTGCTTTTTTACCAGAAAACCCTCCCACGTCTTTAGAATAGTTTGGGAAGGAAGATTGGTTTTTAGACTAATACTATGTTCCCTTGAATACTTATAGTTTTGGGCTAGTGTAACTTGGCTAAAAAAAGTGTAATAGTAAGCATTCAGCTATCAGCTATCAGCTATCAGCCAAAAGCGCTGTAGCCACGCTACCGGAACAGTTTATGCCCATAGCCAATGCTACACCGAACAGCTTTTGAATAAAATAAGCTGACGGCTGACGGCTGTTCGCGTAGCGTGAGCTTTTAGCTCACGGCTGACGGCTGAATACTTACGTGTAATAGTTCTATAAATCAAGGCTTGACATGGTCATGATCATGGCTCTATTCTTGATGCAGTCGCTCATGGGGGGAACCACGGCAGCGCTGCATCGCTATCACATGTTTACTAAATTTTTATAGCCCTTACCCTGTCTTTTGCCTTTTGCCGTTTACCTTTTCCCTTTTTCGATGCCTTGATACGTCCTTTCTTTTTAAGTTTAGGGTCGTTTTCCTGTGCTGCCTCTAATTTCTCTAGTTCCTCTTGTTCTTGGCGATTTATTTCGGGCAACTTGAGGATAATACCAGTCATCAACCAATAATAGATTGCCACTGGATCTACATCCAAGGGATAGTAATAGGTTTGGTAGCTAATAAACAAAATAAATACCCAATAGCTAGCACCGATACTCCGCAAATCCTTGTTTTTCACTGAGCGGTAAGCCTTGAAGGTAAGTACAGTAATAGCAGTTACAAATATTAGAAAAGCCAGCAGCCCCAGCGGACCAACTTCATGCATTACTTTGGGAAACCAAGTTTCTACCAAACTAGTTTTACCGAAAACACGAGCAGAGTTGGTCGCTCGTCCTAATCCCAGACCAATTAATGAGCCTCTTAGTCTACTCCAGGTAAAAGCAAATTGATGAAGGATAAAATCATCCGCTGGTGCAGCTTCCCAACGACCGATAAAACTATCTATCCGTTCCTGAACTACTTCAGGAAAAGCAGTTGCAGCAATTCCCAATAAAAGCACTAATCCTCCCAGAATAGGTAAAAACCGTTTAAGGTTAGTGACTTGACCGGTTAAAACCATCAGGATTACGGTTACAGTTGGCACCAAAGCCAGAGCAATCCGCTGACCAGAGACTACTGCCAGAACAAAAACCGATGCCATGCCAGCTAAACCAACACTCCGCCAACGACCTGAGGGGTCGCTGAAAGCAGTAGCAAAGCTAAAAAAGGCATTAGAAATCAGGAACCAGCCCCACTGCCAAGGTGCAACAAAAGTTCCTGGTAACCGGATTTGTCCCACTTGAGGACTATACAGTAAAGACCCACCCACAAAACATCTAGCATCTAGGGAAGCTTTGAATAACTCAGACCCTTCTCCGAATTGGGTTCCAGCGCATCTACCAGTTTTGAGCATCATGTACTGAATAAAGGCGAGGCTACAGCACATAATAGCCAGAAGTGTGAACATCCTTGAGAGAAAGAGTAATTCTTTCTTGCTATGGATTAGGTAGTAGGCACAAAAGATTAAGGGAATGTATCCCAAAAAAACTTTCAAACCCAAAATTCCCATTAGTATCGGCTGTCCATCGTCGCAGGTTATACCTCTACGCATCCCTGGTAAATCTGAACAGGGGGGAAGTAGTTGCTGAGCACCATTAGCAAACAAAAGTGTCAGCAAACTTGATGCACACAAAATTCCTAAGGGTACCATTAGGGACTTGGCTACTATGATCGGTTTTCTTTGCTGCTTACACTCTTGTATTAGGCCAATCAAAGCCGGGATATAGATACCATCTTTAGCCAGCTGGAGCAATGGACTATTGCCAATGGCGTAAATTATTGTGCCACTAAAAGGCATATAGATCATGAATGCCCAAAGTGCTTTGCGAGGATATTTATAGGACAGAACCAGACAAGGCAGACCAGCTACTGCAGCTGCACCAGCTTTAGGATCAACCACCAGAGCCAGCAACACCCCGATAATCGCTCCAAACGCTGCTGTCATAGTAATAGTTTGGATGACTTCTTTACGCGCCCGTTGCGCTCGGCGTTTTTCAGCTAACTGTTGCTTCAGATTTAAGGTTGTGGTCTCAGATGGCGTTTTCCCTTTCTTTGATGACTTAGATTTTGACCGACTTTTGACCATGGTAGAACCGTCCCATTGTCTATCGATGTTATTATTTTCTAATTTGGCATGTTCAAGTTTTAATTGGTGTTTGCGCGACTGTCAAGGGAGCTTGTATAAGCCAAATTCATCACAAATTGATTTGCTCAACGCCTTTCGATTGAAGCAGATTTGGTATGAGTGGAATTATGAAAACTAAAATAATTAACCTATGTTGATATAAAAAACAGCTAAAAAACTCCCGTTACTCTGATTGATTTAGTCAAAGTAACGGGAGTTTTAATGTTAGCTTGAGGTTGCCATAGCGTCATTGGAACCTTGAAAGTAATCAAGCATTTCGTAAGCTATAACTATCACGAAAATACTGCCAATAGTTTCCTATGCACCCCAATTAAGTATTAAGTTCAGGGTTTTTAAGCCTTTTCCCTGACGCTTTCCATCGATCTAGTTTTTGACTGTAGATGGGCAAGGAGTTCTGCAAGCATTTTGGTCAATCAGTTAGCTAATCAGTTAGCTAAAGATCGTTCAACCACATTAACTAACTCTGATGTCCAGTGGTGAGCAAGTTGAGAATTGGCGGCTTCGACCATGACCCGGATCAGGGGTTCAGTACCAGAAGCACGAACCAGAATTCGACCTTGGTCTCCCATGGCGGCTTCCCCTTTTGCGATCGCATTCGTGATGGCCTCACACTCTTGCCATCGACGTCGGCGTTCTCGGTCTTCTACCCTGACATTACGCAGCAGTTGGGGGTAAGTCTGGAAACTTTGGTCTACTAAATCTGCTAAGGTCATGCCAGATTCACGCACCAAAGAAGCTATATGTAAAGCAGTTAACATGCCATCCCCAGTCAAACCATAATGGTGACAGATGATATGTCCCGATTGCTCACCCCCTAGCATAGCTCCAGTTTGGAGCATTTTAGCTTGGACATGCTGATCTCCGACTGCTGTCCGTAGGAATTTACCCCCCAACTGCTTCCAGGCTCGTTCAAATCCTAAATTTGCCATTACCGTTGCTACCATTAGGTCTTCTGGTAGCTTTTGGGCAGCACGTAAGGTTTGACCCCAAAAATAGAGGATGTAATCTCCATTGATCTCGCGACCCTGGGCATCTACTGCCATCAATCGGTCTGCATCACCATCAAACGCAAACCCAAGATCTGCTTGGTATTCTTTTACCGCAGCTTTGAGCGGTTCGAGGTGAGTAGAGCCACAATTGACATTAATGCGATCGCCATCTGCCTGGTCATGTAAGCAGATCACTTGTGCCCCCAACTGCTCAAACACTTGTCCTGAGAGTCGCACTGCTGCCCCCCAAGCCAAATCCAGCACAATTTTCATGCCATGTAAATTCGTCAGTCCTTTCAGAGGACGGTGAAGTGCTGTGGCATAATCGGTGACCAACCCTGGGCGATAGTGATACCTCCCTTGGGTTTTACTAACTACACCCTGATCAGTAAAACCCCTCAATCCAGCTTCTATATGCTTTTGCAGCTCCTGAGATAGCTTAGTGCCTTTCCCGCTAAAAAACTTAATCCCATTGTCTTCTGGAGGATTATGACTAGCAGAAATCATCACACCCCCGATGGCACTTGTAGCACTGCACAGGTAGGCAACACCAGGAGTAGGACATAATCCCAAGTGCCACACCTCTAAACCTGCTGTAGTCAGCCCCTTAGCTAAAGCTGTGGCCAACATATCACTAGAATTGCGCGAATCCTGCCCCAAAATCACCGGTCCTGGTACAGCTGAGTATTCCTGTAACACAAGACCAGCCCAGAAACCCACTTGTAAAGCCAAATCTTCACTTAGCAATGTTCCTGCTCGTCCCCGAATGCCATCGGTGCCGAATAATGGGGTTGTGGGTAGAGTTAGGGGTTGCCAAGGTAACCTGACATTGGGGGAGTTAATTGGCTGATTCTCCGATGAGAACTCAGCACTATTCCATCCCTGGATACGGACAGGGGATGTAACCATAATTTCTATTTCCTCACATTACACACTCACAGTGGAGAATAACACTTTATTTTGCTTTGGTAGATATCCATCAATACATCCAACCCATGCTTGTGAACAAATATATTCTTGTGATCAGATTATGATCCAAGTACATTCAGATTATGATCCAAGTACATTTAGCCCTGTGAGCGCTTTGGCCAGACTTTATCAAAGATTTACTCAACCATTGACTAACTAGATCAAAGTAGATTTAGCCCTGTTAGGCTTCTGGCAAGACTTTATCAAAATTGACTAACTAGATCCAAATACACTTAGGTCCCAAGGGCGTTCGGGCAAAACTTTACCAAAATTTACGTTCCTCCCTTGGAACTTAGCAGCCACCACCTGCCAAGGATGTTGAATTAAACACCAGCATTCTCCAACAACTTTTCCATAGCTTCCAAACTCAGTCCTTGCTGAATATAACGAGGAGACTGTGGATTATAGGGGGCAGCCACTCGATCTATGCTAATGATCTTTGCCTGTGCTGGTAAGACCGCTACATCTGGGTCAAAGGATGTTGGGCGCATTAAAGAACTGGAAAAACCTTTAAAAATAGCAATTTGATCCTGTTCACCAGCTATCTGTGCGGTAACGATCAATACCTCTTTTGGGCGTTTGATGGTGTATTGTTCTAGACGCCTACCAATGGAATCCATCATCTGTGAGTTGTGAGTTTTCATTTGAAGCAAGACTCCCCCGGCATAAACGCCGTGGGGAGTCTCAAATAAGATGCTACTGACCTAAAAAATCCAAAGCCAAAACCCATTTCATGGTTCAATAGCTGATCGTCCTTGTTTGCCGAGTCGAAACAGAACGAAATAGCTTAAGTAAAGGACATAAAAGAATAATCCCACCATTCCCATAAAACCCAAAAATCCAGGGGTATAACCACCATGGAAATACTGTTTGAATAACAAAGGCGGCTGCCTCAACACCTGACAAAATCCAGATGTGATTGCTCCTGGGAAAAAGGCACAACGTAGAAATGGAATACTGGCAATTGTCCCCAGAGCACAGTAAATAGTCATTGCCCAACGCCAAGATGTCAGTGCTAGCTTCAAGGGAGTAGCTGGTCTATCATCAATCTCCTCATTCAAGTCAATCCAAAACCACAGGGAGATCGGGATTAGAATACGGGAGCTCAAAGCAGACACATAAGCAATCGGCCAACCGACAATCAACAAGTAAACTGTAATCGCTAGGAGACTGGAAACACGCCAATAGATAATTAACAGCCGTACCATCGCATCTGCTTTCTGGAAAAATGCCCAAATTAGCAGCGTCAAGGGGATAAATACTGTGAACAGAACTGCCAAACGGTAGTCCATCCAAACCAGTAATTGAATAATTTCATCTTGCATTGCTTGTTGCCGAAATGACCTTGATCTATGTTATTTCACCAATGCCCATACTGGAAATCTAGAAACAAAGCCAAGGAAAGCATCAGGCCAGTAACGGCACCAAAAAGGGTAGCAGGAGGAAACCATCATAGCGGTGCAACCCATGATGGCGAACGCGCCCCGCTTGACCTACGGTCAAGGGATTGCTCCCCATCACGGAAAGCGCACCAGGGAATTCCTTCCTGCTACCCTTTTTCAGAGTATTTGCCAGAACAATCCTAGAATCTAGTCGTCATATACCCGGCACTCAGCTGCATCAGGATTATCATCACAGTACTGCTCAAGGGAGTTTTTGGGCGCGGTATTTTGCCGCTGATGGGAAGCCTCTGCTTGTAGTTCTTCTACGTTATCCCAAGCTACTGCACATTCGTCTGAAGTCGCCCCCTCAGCATCACAAACGGCTCTAGCTTGTTCACGCTCTTGATCTATTTTCTCTTGTAATTCGCTCATCTGTCTTTCGCTTTTATAACTTGATTATGTCTATTTGTATTTTGCTGATAGGATGGGTAGTAGTCACCAACCGCGCTTAGCAAAATTGTTAACGATAGGAGGCTTAATAACTAGTAATTTGGTTGACAAGCCGACTTAGTTGCTTAGGTTTTGTGCAACTCCTATCAGGGGTAAGGTTTGCCGGACTTCGTCCCGCTTCCGGGAACGGGAATGTTGTAAAGGGTGGTTGGGCTAGCAGCACATTTTTCCCTCACCTTAACTACTAGGGACATTAACTGCTAGGGACAGGGCTACGAACTGGCGGTGATTCGTAGGTGTCGTGACCATTACAACCAGCGGACTAATGTCCATTACCTGCATCTTAGCTAGTAAATTCTGGATTAACCAGAGATTACTAGGGAATTAACTAAGAGCGCTACCATTAGCTACTCTAATTTCTTAGGTTAAAGCAAAAGACATGCTTTAACACAAATTTGTTCTTTATTTTTTAAGGTTCTCCCAATTTTCCCTTACCCCCTAATCGCTTACACCACTTCTAGAACTGTTAACCCATTCCCCTTTTAATCGACAGATTTTGACATAGCGGTGCGACAATCACGGGAATTTAATTCTTAATGGGTCAAGGGCACCGGGCTAACTTAATAGGGTGGTTGGGGTGGAAGTTACCTTTAGCCATTACCCTTCTTACCATGGCTGACTTGAGGAAGGACTTCGAGTTAGAGGAACTGCGAATTTCAGGGAGTCTGTCTGATAAGCGCCACTATCGACACGAATTGTTACCCTTAAATTGCAGTAGAGGGGATGGCTAATATGGCAATAAAGATTGATAGTTAGGCAGATCTAGGGAGATTTCTTAAGGAGCCGCGCGCCTTAAGAAAAACAGTTTCGTTCCCGCGCTAACCCTAGCTTTTTGATAAACACTAACTTAGATTACGTTATATTAATTTTAGTGTCCCACAACAAATCCTCTGCTCATTATCAGGTAAGGCTTAGTGGAAGTCTGTGGTAGTTCACCGTTATCATAAAACCTTGAGGAGTGGCCAATTCCCTCAATAGGGAATGGTATCGGGAGTGAAATAGGTAGATATAGATGGCTAATGTGATCAAGTGGGCAAATGCTCTATCAACCCGTGCATCATTAGAAGCGGCAGTGGCCGAAGTGGCAGACTGCCTTGAAAATTCCTTGCCTTCAAAAGCAGATTTGGGTCTGGTGTTCATCTCATCTGCCTATGCCAGTGAGTATCCTCGCCTCATCCCCCTGCTCCAGGAACGATTGTCTTTACCCGTGCTGATTGGTTGTGGTGGGAGTGGCATCATTGGGATGAACACCAATGGGTTACCTGTGGAAGTTGAGGGAGGACCAGCCCTAAGCCTCAGCCTAGCCTGTTTGCCTGATGTTAGTGTCCAGAGCTTTCATATCTCTGGAGATGCCTTGCCAGATATGGATAGTCCTCCTGATGCTTGGGTGGAATTGATTGGCATTTCCCCCCAAGAGCAGCCCCAGTTTATTTTATTCTCTGACCCCTCGTCATCTAGAATTAACGATTTGCTCCAAGGGTTGGATTATGCTTATCCAGGGTCAGTCAAGGTAGGAGGACAGGCTAGTGGTAGCTCTATGATGGTTAAGAATGGCTTGTTTTGCCTGAAAGACCAGACTGAAGTGGCAAAGTCTCTCTACAATGAAGGAACTGTGGGGGTTGCTCTAAGCGGCAATGTTGTATTAGAAACCATTGTTGCTCAAGGTTGTCGTCCTATCGGTGAAACCTATCAGGTGACTAAAGCAGACGAGCATATCCTGCTGGAATTGACAGCTCTCGAACAAGGCAACATCACCAACGATGAGCCAGCATCCCATCCCCCATTAATGGTTTTGCGCGAGTTAATCCAAAGTATGGATGAGGCAGACCGTAAGCTGGCACAACATTCACTCTTTGTGGGAGTTGCCCGAGATGAGTTTAAACAACAGCTGGTACCCGGAGACTTTCTGATCCGCAATCTGTTAGGTGTAGATCCGAGGATTGGTGCGATCGCTATTGGTGATCGGATTCGACCCGGTCAACGTATTCAGTTCCACCTCAGAGATGCTCAAACTTCAGAGGAAGACTTGGCACTTCTTCTTGAGGACTATCAAAAGCAAACTAACACCACTCAAGCTGCTGGTGCTTTGATGTTTTCCTGTCTGGGGCGAGGAGAAGGGCTTTACGGTAAACCTAATTTTGATTCCCAAATGTTCCACCGTTACATCAAGGATATTCAGCTAGCGGGCTTCTTCTGTAACGGGGAAATTGGGCCAGTAGGCAGTAGTACGTTTTTGCACGGCTTCACCTCAGTTTTTGGGATTTTCCGTGCTAAAGAATAACAATACAGAATTAAGGATGAAGAATGAAGAATTAAGGATGAAGAATGAAGAATTAAGAATTAAGAATGAAGAATCAACTAATTCTCAATTCTCAATTCTCAATTCTCAATTCTCAATTCTCAATTCTCAATTCT
>NZ_CEYLVT010000248.1:0-10558 GCF_982860115.1 Moorena sp. | reverse complement strand
CGCGAGCATAACTCGCGAATAAGTTTTCCCTTTTTTCCAAAATGGGATGCTCCCGTGGGGTTTAGGGGAATTCAAGGGCTATTTCATATTTCTTTACAAACTGTCCCAGATTAAGTCAATCGCCCAACAAAAATTTAGATAATATTAAATTTAATAGCTAGGGATTGGTAGATAAAGTAGACTGCAACTAGTCTAAGACTGTGCGGCGACTATCTTACTAGATTATTGACTAAGATTATTCCCTAAAAGTTACCACTTACAATTCTAACCAATCCTTGGCTTTGAGTTGGTCAACGATTCTCCGACAACTCTCAAAGCACTTAACTAATTAAGTTATCAATTAAATTTTCAACAGTCAACCCTCAATAGTAATAACTCAACCATGGATAATCGTTGCATGATTCCCGTAGTTAGGTCTCCCAAAGACTACCAAGCTTATCGTATTAGTCCCCAGGATAAAAATCGCTTAGCCATTGTCTTCGATCCAGACAGTGCTAATGCTTCAATAACGTTTTGTGTAGAGATTTTTGAGCCAGGAGGAAAGACTCCGCTCCATTATCATCAAATTGGAGTAGAAATGTTCTATATCCTCAAGGGTCAAGGGTTAGCCAGCTGTGATGGCAAAATCGTTACGCTGCGGACTGGAGATACCTTATTAGTTCCGCCTACAGGAATTCATGAAATTAGAAATACTGGCACTGAGCGTTTGTATACCCTGTGCTGGATGGTGCCTAATGAGGACTTTGCTGAACTAGTTCGCAGTGGTACACCGGTTGAATTCGATGAAGAGGATATGAGAGTGCTTGGGCGTCAAGATATGTTAGTAGCTTGTTGAAAAATTTATGTTGAATAACTAAATAGCTGGATATCTGGGACTGTTAATCACTTCGTATTTAGTAAAATCCCAGAGTAAATACCAAACCTGTTAAATCCAGCAATAACAGGACTTACGGAAAACTGGACTCCAAACTCACTTATAGTGTAGGCTTCGTTAAGAAAGCATCTTACTACTAGAAGTAGAGTTACTGCGTAATTCCTGTTGATGAAAAAAAGCTTTTACTTAGGAGTTAGTATTTTTACCTTATTCTGGCTCCTTTCATTTTTTCCAGCATTACTTCCTGAAAATTTACCACCAACTGCTGTGAGAATGCTAGGAGCAACGCTTCTCATGGCAATTTTTTGGATTGCTGAAACTATCCCGATTGCCGCCACCTCCATTATTCCCTTGGGTTTATTCCCCTTTTTAGGAATTATTTCTGCTGAAGAGGTTGCTTCCGCCTATGCTTCTGACGTAGTCTTGTTATTGATGACAGTTTTTTTTATTGCTAAAGCGGTTGAAAAATATAACCTACATCAGCGGATTGCTTTCTACATTATTAGCATTGTTGGTACCCAACCAACTAGGGTAATTTTGGGGTTCATGGTAGCAACAGCAGTATTGTCGATGTGGATATCGAATACAGCTATCACCTTGATGATGCTGCCAATAGCTATCTCTATCATTGAACAAACGGCTCTTGCCAATCCCAATATTGATGTAGGTAAAACTCTGGGAACTTCCCTAATGCTGGGAATTGCCTACGCAGCTAATATTGGTGGGATTGGAACCCCGATCGGGACACCAATTAACCTGATATTTCTGGCACAATTAAAAGAAAATTTTCCAGACAATACCCCCATTACATTTTATCAATGGATGATGGTGGGAGTGCCAGCTGTTTTGATATTTATATTGTTAACTTGGATCTATTTAACTAAAATTACAGTCAAGCTTGATAATAACAGTTTATCCTCAGACTATTTTAAAATTCCAGACAAAGAAGTCCAGAAACTGGGTAAAATGTCTCAGGGAGAAAAATACGTTGCCATTTTATTTGGGTTAACAGCATTGTTGTGGATTTTTCGGGCAGATATCACCATCGGTTCCTTTACGTTAACGGGTTGGGCAAGCTATCTGGGGGTGGCTAACTTTGTTCATGATTCCAGTGTGGCTGCCCTAATTGCTGTGATCATGTTTATACTTCCTGTGAAAACAGAGACGGGGGATAAAATCAACCTCCTAGACTGGGAAACGGCTGTGAAAATTCCTTGGGGAATATTGCTGCTATTGGGGGGTGGAATTGCAATTTCTAAAGGGTTTGCTGCCTCAGGTTTGTCTCAATTACTAGGGGATAATTTACAAATTGGATTGCAGGGACTTTCAACGGTTTTAATGGTGGTTTGCATCTGTCTATTTATCACATTTTTAACAGAAGTGACCTCGAATACAGCAACCACAGCTGTGATCATACCTATCTTAGCTACTGCTGCACCGATTATAAATGTATCACCTGCTTTGTTGATGTGGCCCGCCACAATTTCTGCTTCCTTCGCGTTTATGCTGCCAGTGGCAACTCCTCCCAATGCAATTGTTTACTCTCAGGAGTATTTCCCAATTTCTACCATGGTTAAGGTAGGATTAGTTTTAAATATCGTTGGGGTGATTCTAGTAAGTTTGTTGATGAATTTTGTAGCTATCCCTATGTTGGGGTGACTAGAGGTTACAGGTAGCAGGTTGGAAGGTTGAAGGTTAAACAAGAAACGGCATCAATGGTAACACGGGATGGAGTGCGGCTGGATGCGGATATCTACCGTCCCGATAGTGCTGGTGAGTTTCCGGTGTTGCTGATGCGGCAACCCTATGGAAGAGCGATCGCATCTACGGTAGTCTATGCTCATCCCACTTGGTATGCTGCCCAGGGTTACATTGTAGTGATTCAAGATGTCAGGGGGAGGGGCACTTCCGAGGGTAAGTTTGATTTGTTTGCCCACGAAGTCGAAGATGGCTTTGATAGTGTTAACTGGGCAGCAAGTTTACCCGGTAGCACTGGGGATGTGGGCATGTACGGCTTTTCCTATCAGGGGATGACTCAACTGTACGCTGCTGCAAGCTATCCCAAGGCTCTGAAAACGATCTGTCCAGCGATGATTGGCTATGATTTATACAGCGATTGGGCCTATGAGGGAGGAGCGTTTTGTTTACAAGCTAATCTGGGTTGGGCGATACAATTAGCAACAGAAACGGCACGATTGCGGTCAGATGAGCAAGCCTATCAACTGCTGTATGCAGCATCTCGGAATTTACCCCTGTATGACCTAATTCCGGCTCGCCCTCAAATTCTCCAAGACTTAGCACCAGACTCTTTTTATCACGACTGGTTAGACCATCCTCACCCAGATGAATACTGGCAAAAACTATCTCCCAAGGGAATGATGCAGGATGTAGACATGCCCATGTTACACATTGGCGGATGGTTTGACCCATTTTTGCGAGGGACACTTCATTTATATAAGGATATGGCATCTGATGCCAGTTCGCCCCAGCATCTGATCATTGGACCTTGGGCGCACCTGCCTTGGGGGCGTCAAGTGGGAGCAGTAGATTATGGTCTCCAGGCGAATAGTCCCGTTGATGCCTTGCAAGTGCGTTGGTTTGACCAGTTCCTCAAGGGAATTGATACCAACGTGGTTGAGCAACCGCCTGTTTGTCTATTTGAGATGGGAACTAATCGGTGGCGTTATTTTGATAGTTGGCCTGATGGCAATCAGAAATCTTATTATCTGGTAACTTCCGGTTTAGCCAGTGTCAGGGAAGATTCTGGAAAATTAGTCCCAGAAGAGTCTCAAGACATGCAACAGCCATCGGAGACACAGGGAGTATCCCAAATCCAGTATACCTGTGATCTATCCTGTGATTTATTAGTTCATGACCCTTGGCGTCCAGTTCCAGCCATGGGGGGTCATGCAGGGATGCCAGTCGGTTCATGCGATCGCACTGCCATAGATTGTCGCACAGATGTTTTAACCTACACCTCTGAACCATTAGCAGAAGATTTACATTTGGTAGGGGATGTGGTGTTTGAGGTGTTTTGCACCGCTGATACTCCCAGTTTTGATATCTGTGCAGTGTTGTCAGAAGTCCATCCTGATGGCAGGGTTTACAATATCACTCAGGGATATAGACGGGTCAATCCTGGGGACAATACTACTAATCCGTGGCGGATTAGATTGCAGGCAACTTGTGTGCGTATTGCTAAAGGGAATCAGTTGCGCTTGAGCTTAAGTGGGGCTTGTTTTCCCGCTTATCCAGTGAATTCCGGCACTGGGGCTTTCCCTAGTGAAAGCCGATTGATCGATGCTCAGATTATTACTTTGAAGGTGAGTTGTGGAGGAGATTATCCAACTCGTGTTTTATTACCTATTTTGAACTCTCACAGGTCTCCAAAGCAGCAACTAACTGCTCGAAATGATCCAATGTATGAGTTGCCATAACTGAGATCCGAATTCGACTCGTAGGCACTGTCGGAGGACGAATAGCAGGGGCAAAGATACCAGCTGCTTTCAAAGTTTCGCCAACAGCAAGAGCCTCAGTAGCACTATTTATGGAAATGCAAAGGATAGGTGACTCAGAGGGCAAACAGTTGAGATTAGGCAGCTGTTGAGTAATTAACTGTTTGAGAGTCTCTACATTATTCCTCAGTTGAGCGCAGCGTTCTGGTTCTTGTTGGACAATTTGGATTGCTGCCAATGCTGCTGCAGTATCTGCTGGAGATAAGGCAGTGGTGTAAATCCAGCTAGGAGAACGATTTCGGAGGAAATCAATTAAAACCGCTGAACCAGCAACATACCCTCCTAAACTCCCCAAAGCTTTACTGAGGGTGCCAACTTGAATAATCGTTTCTCCAGTACAGCCAAAATGTTCCACACACCCAGCCCCTGTAGCGCCCAAAACTCCCGTAGCATGGGCTTCATCCACCAGGAGCATACAATTAAATTGGTTTGCCAACCCTAATAGCTCAGGCAAGGGGCATAAATCACCATCCATGCTAAAGACGCTATCAGTAACAATTAAGCAGCGACGGTACTGTTGTCGGTATTCAATCAGTTGACCCTGCAAAGAAGCCATATTGCAGTGCTCATAGTCGATTACCTGGGCACCACTCAAAATTGCCCCATTTTTCAGGCTGGAGTGATTGTACTGATCCCCTAGGATTAAATCCCGTTTCCCTACTAACGCCGCAATCGTACCTATATTTGCCAAATACCCAGAGCTATAGATAATAGCATCTTCAGTTTGTTTGAGAGATGCGATCGCATTTTCCAATTGTCTATGGAGTTCCCGGTGTCCAGTAAGTAATCTCGAACCAGTGCTGCCAGTACCATAGTCCTTAGTAGCAGTAACTGCTGCTGCGATTAAAGGAGGTGAGCCTGCCAGTCCCAGATAGTCATTACTAGCAAAGTTAATCACCTCTCGCCCTTCCAGTTGCACCACAGCACCAGGCATACTTTGTAGACTTTGTACTGAACGATACCAATTGGCTTTCTCAATCGTGGCCAGGGATAGCTTTAGCCAAGCATAAGGGTCAGTAGACATTAGAGATTGTATTGGGGGTGAGACTTGGGCTTAATGCAGGTTGAATCTTAATCATCTTTTTTCGCCTTCACCCCAACTAACTCTGAATTACCATCCAAAGAACCGTATAGGATATTTCCCCTCTTGTTGTCTGGTTTATACAAAACTAGTCGTTGCTCCAGTCGTTGCAGCTGCCGTTGAGCTGCTTGTGGATTCTTCGAGTAATACTTCTTCAGGTCAATCTTAAAGTGGCGATTAATTTCTGACCATGGGATGTCCCAAAGTTGGTCACCACAAAGTACCTCCAATTCCCATCCTTCAATATCAGTGTCTTTGATGTCTAGCTCAACTTCCCTGGGTTCAACCTCAATCAGCTTGCACTTCTCCATTTTGTTAGGGGAGCAGCTACTGAGTAATGTTACTCCCACACTTAGCAACAAGAGGATGCTAAACAGTTTTTGATTAAAAAAAGATTTTTGGTAAATTTTCATATCCGCCACCAAACTTGACTCCTAATAGTATTTACTCATTCATCCCCAGCTAAATTATAGATTTGATCTAGGGATGAATTACCGGAACTGTGAACTATCCATTTCTATCAAAAGGCAGTTGACAAAATACTATTTTTTTGCTACAAAATAGTCTAAATTCACCAGGTACAGTAGCTACGTAAGTCCTGAAAATGAACTATTTTTCAATTTTGGATTCGTCAATTACTCGATTGTAGATCAAACTAGATATAGAAAATAATCACTGGTCAGTAGAAAAAATTAGATAGTTCATTCAGTTGAGTGATAATGAGGGTAGCAACGAGATCCAAAAAACTAGGGATAGTAAGTAACAACTGACCAATCACCTGACCAATCACAAGGAAACATTCCTTAAAAATTACTCTTTATGAATCATGAGCAAGATAAAACTACCGTTAGCACCGCCAATCTTAGGAATTGCATTAGCAATTGTCAGCTTTAGTAGCTCTATTGCCTTACCAGGTATTTCAACAGCTAATCCTAGCAATTCCCGGTTGGACTCAGATCAACGTTCCCCAACAGCAGAAATCGCTCAAAAGCACCTAGACCAAGAGCGAATTACTTCAAGAAATCCACAGCCATTAGGCATCAGTCTAGATTGGGTGCCACCAAATGTACCGGAACGAGGTGTACCTGGTAAACGAAAAGCAGCGGCAAGCCGTGGGCGATGTCCAAAAGTCGAGCCACCTTTGACTGCCTTGGTTCCTGCTACTCCCAGCATGGCCAGTGAGGGTCAAATTCCATCAGAATCGGTTTTCGGCTTAACCGTTGTTTCTCATCCCACCTTCTGGTTTTATGTTCCCTATGCCCTGACACCCGACTTGCCTTTGGAGTTTGTGCTACAAGATGAAAACTATAACGAAATCTACTGGACTAAATTTGTTGCCTCATCGTCCTCACCAAGTGTAGTAGGCATCGAACTTCCATCAACAGTCGCCTCCCTTGAGGTTGGTAAACAGTATCGTTGGTACTTTGTGGTTCAATGTGAGCGACTGGGGTCTCCTGTAGTGACAGGCTGGGTAAAACGGATGTCACTCAACCCATCCCTCAATAATCAGTTAGACCAAGCGACATTAGAACAGAAAGCGATTATCTATGCCAGATCAGGGATCTGGTATGATACCCTTAATGCTCTAGCTAAGCTACGTCAGCAAAATTCTAGCAATGACCTGGTGATCAAGGATTGGGTGAAATTATTGCAGTCTGTTGACTTAGATGCGATCACGCAAGCACCCTTTCTGGAATTTTAAGATCAAGTCCCGCAACTAAACCCCAATAAATAGGTATAAAACAGTATTTAACTGTATAAAACCGACATTGACATTTTACTAGCGCTAGAGTATACTTAAGATGTAGGACACACTCAGTTAACAATGCCAAGAAAAGTAGGAGCAACAAAGAAAATATCGACTCAGGTTGTCCCCGTAGTGGGGATGACTAAGTCGGTAGAGTTTGAGTTGTTGTCTACGATGAAAAAGTTAGGAATTGTCAGGTCTGAGTCTTACAATAAACTAGGCAGCATTAACCATTGGGGACTGGACTGGAAAAAGGCCATCCCGGAAGTGAAGAGTTTCAGGACTCCCGATACTCTGGGATTGCCTGCCAAGTTGATGGATTGGACTGTAAACGATGTAGCGAAGGCTATCACAGCGAGCCAAGCAGCTTGTATCGACGCCGTTGTAATAAAAATTTATAAAAGGTTTCCTGGGAAAGACAATCAAAAGACAAGAAAGGAGCTTTGTAAACAGCTTAAGACCTTGGCTTTTCTGGAGAACCCACTGCTGCATAGGCTGGTCATAAAGGAGTTTAAAAGGGGTCATTCCTGGGTCAATAACCAGATAGTCTATCAACAAATAGGCTATAAGTGCAGGAGGCTCTCCCGTAACACTTATCAGCTAGAACTAGCTGGATTAAGAAGAGGAAAAAGAAACAGAATAACCGTCAGATCTAATCGCCAAATAAACGGGCAGATTAGATTAATCCACAATCACACTCTACAAAGATTTGAAATTCACTTCTTAGTAGATTATGGAACAGTGGAAGTACCCGCTAACCGCCACCCTATCGGGATAGACAAAGGGTACACAGAGGCTTTCTATGATTCAAATGGCCAAGCGCATGGCAAAAATTTGGGCAAAGCGGCTACCAAAAAGTCCGATCGCATCTGTGCCAAGAATCGTAATAGAGGAAAGCTTTGGGCGATACATAGAAAGTTAGAAAAACTTGCTCCAGCAAAATCTGCTCGTATCCTTAAAAACAACCTAACTAGAAAAACAGAAAACAAGCGATACAGACAGAACCAAGCCGAACTAACTGCCATAATAGGAGCGGCCTCCAAGTCTCTTTTTAATGGTGAATCACTCTTAGTTTTTGCGGAAGATTTAACACAACCAATAAAAAATAAACGCCAGTCCAAAGCTATGTCCCGTAAGCTTAATAGCTGGATGAAAGGGAAAATGCGGGACTCCTTACAGAAATGGGCTGATTGGACTGGGTCGGTTGTTACGGAAGTTCAGCCTAGCTACACGTCGCAAGTTGACTCTGTTACTGGAACCCTGTTGGGGGAAAGAAACGGGGACAATTTTACCAGGTTTAATGGGGTCGTGTTGTGCGGCTTGTTCCTAGTAGGAGCTGCCTATCCCAGGCAGGGTATGACTAGGGGATTCGCGGGGAAAACCCCGAACTCTAACTACCTGATGGATGGTGGTGAAAGTCCACCCCATTAAGAGATGATGTGACTCCTTATCTGGCCACACCGAGCAAGGTGACAACCTAGCAGAGTGAAGCTGGCACCAGGGCGGAATCAGAGGTGAAACAGATTAGCCACACTGCCGCTAAAAGGGAGACGATACGGATAGATTAACAAAAGTCCTAAAAAAGTGTCTTACCCCAAAGCCGCAATCTGAAGATATGCGAGATTTCACCCTCTAATCCTCACAGCGTTATAACACGAACAGCTGTAATCTCCGAGGAGAGGGTAGGCAAATTGGACTGTCCTAAACCGTCATAACAATCTATCAGGTGGAACAAGTAAAAACGACAGCAAATAGGTCTAAGGACTAGTCGAACCTTAGTAAGCTATGTCAAGCTTAATCCCTACTGTCGGGTAGGATGCAGCCGGAAACTGGCTGCGGGTATCCAGAGTACACAAACTTTTAGGAGAGCATGGGTAGACGCATGTCCAATAGATATAGCGACCTTTGGAGTGCGGCTTGTTCCGAGTAGGAGCTACTCATAATAGAGTAGGGTATGACTCGGGGGCGCGTGATAAAAATCACAAACCTAACTACCTGTACGGATGTGGGTGAAAACCCCACCGCTGAAGAGACAGTAGACTCCTTATCTGGCCACACCGAGCAGGCGACATCCTAGCAGAGTGAAGCTGGCAACAGGGCGGAATCAGAGGTGAAACAGATTAGCCACACTGCCGCTAAGAGGGAGGCGATATGGATAACAGTAGCAAAAGTCCTGAAAAAGTGTCTTAGTCGCAAGCCGCAATCTGTTAAAATGCGAGACTTCATTCCTTATATCCTCACAGCATTTTCCAAAGATAGCTGTAAACTCCGAGGAGGGAATAGGCAAATTGGACTGTCCTATAGTCGCCAAAAGAATCTATCAGGTGGAACAAGTAAAAACGGTAGCAAAAATAGGTCTGAAGGAAAGGTCGAACCTTCGGTAAGTTATGTCAAACTTAATCCCCACTACCGGGTAGGATGCAGTCAGAAACTGGCTGCGGGTATTCAGAAATACACAAACCTTAGGAGAGTATGGGTAGACACATATCATATAGATTTAGTGACCTGTGGAAGGGGCAAAAGTGGAAGAAACTCCGCCAAAACCTATTCCGCCTACAGAAGCGCGTGTATAAAGCAGTTCAAGCTGGTGACTTAAAGAAAGTCAAGTCATTACAGAAACTGATACTAAAATCCCGTTCAGCGCAACTTTTGGCCGTCCGTCAAGTGACACAGCTAAATAAAGGTAAAAAAACGGCTGGAATTGATGGCAAGTCAAGCCTCAATTACCAAGAACGCATGGAATTGGTGGAAACACTGAACGATTATGGGACTGACTGGAAACATAACCGGCTTCGTGAAATTCCAATACCTAAAAAGAATGGAAAAGTAAGAGTGTTAAAAATACCAACCATAGCCGACCGTGCATGGCAAGTAAGCGCCAAATTCGCCTTAGAACCAGCCCACGAGGCCAAGTTTAATGCCCGTAGCTACGGGTTTAGGACAGGCAGATGTGCCCAAGACGCACAAAAATGCCTATTCCTTAACTTAAGGTCTACAAGTAACGGTATAAATAAGCGAATCATAGAACTAGACATAAAGAAATGCTTTGGCCGTAGGCCACGCTTCGCGAACGACCGCATTTCCCACAGCTCCATCATGGATAGATTGTTAGCACCTACATGTCTGAAACAGGGGATTTTCAGATGCTTAAAAGCAGGCATCAATCCGGAATTCCCGGAGCAAGGAACACCCCAAGGCGGTGTGGTCAGCCCTCTACTAGCAAATGTGGCACTAGACGGAATTAAAGATATACATACCAGTATTCGGTACGCCGATGACATGGTTTGTGCGACCTGAAAGGCGCACGGTAGAGTGGGAGACTCTTAAAACCTCCCCAGGCA
>NZ_CEYLVT010000247.1:0-10683 GCF_982860115.1 Moorena sp. | reverse complement strand
CTAGGCTTTACGGACTCCGAAAATATCAAAAGCAAGTCACGCAAGCGGTACAAGAAAAAACCTCGGAACCAGACGGTGAAGTTGACACCCAACAGTGTCAAGAAACTCAGGGTGTTTCCATCTAAAGAGCTTCATAAAGTATGGAAAACGTGGCTTAATGCTTATCGCTGGGTCTATAACTGGTCAATAGCTACCATCAAAAATGGCTATCAAGGTAGTGCCTACGATTTACAAAAATTAGCAAGGGCATCGGATAGACCAGAGTGGGTAAAAAAACTCCCAGGTCATCAACTGCAAGAGGCAGTAGCTGATGCAATTGATGGGTTTAAGCAGGCAAAAGCTAACAAGGGTTTTGCTAAGTTTAAGTCTTGTCGAGAAACAAGGCAAGTGATCAAGTTCAAGGCTGGTAACTTCAAGAAAGGTTCCTGGTATCCAACAAAAGTCAAAGGCTTGTCTTTCCGTTCACCTCAAGGTTTTCCTGACGAGTGCATCTACGGTACCCAGTTGGTTTGGATCAAAGGCAAATGGTACGGGATTTTCCCTGAATACATTGAACCTACTCCCACTTTTCAAGATCGAGTTATAGCTTTAGATCCCGGTATCAGAACGTTTTTAACTGGATTTGACGGCAGTAATTATCTAGAAATAGGTAAGAGCGATATTGGTAGAATCCAAAGACTTTGTCAGCAGTTAGATCGGTTGATGAGTCGTATTGACTTAAGCTCTGCAAAACGCCAGAGACGAGCCATGAGAAAAGCCGCCCATCGTTTACGCCAAAAGATTCAAAACCTAATTAAGGACTGTCACAACAAGTCAGCGTATTTCCTTATTAGTAACTACAAGCTCATCTTTTTGCCGACGTTTGATACATCTGAGATGGTCGTCAAGTCAGCTAGGAAGTTGAACAAGAAGACAGCTCGCAATCTGCTTACCTGGAGTCATTACAAATTCCGCCAACATTTGATACAAATGGCAGATCGGCATGATGTAAGGGTGGTATTAGTTAATGAATCTTACACGAGCAAGACTTGTCCGGAGTGCGGTCATATTCACGAAAAATTAGGCGGTAATAGAAAATTCCAATGCCCAAAATGTGGTTTCTCATTACCACGGGATTGGAATGGCGCACGGAACATAATGATTCGTGCTTTGTCGGCAACAACCACCAGGTTTTCACCTGGTGCTATACAGGTCATTCCTGCTGATAAGTAGGTTTGCACAGGTTAAATGTTGCACCTGATCAAAGTGATGACTGGAGGTGGTCCCGGAGGAGCTACAGAAGTTGTATCTCTCTACATCTATACCACTGTCATGGATTATCTAGACTTCGGTTATGGTGCTGCCCTTGTGGTAGTAACCTTTGTGATACTGGTAACCACGGTGGTAATTATAGCGCTAGGCTTACGGAACTAATGACTATTCTTCCTAACTCATCATCTCCTCAACCAAAAACAAAACAAATTAACATTATCAAACCAATCATCCTCCCTTTAGGAATCATCTTATTGGTAATTTTCTGCCTAGCACCACTCCTCTGGCAATTCCTCACCTCCCTCAAAGTTAACCAAGATATCTCTTCCCTTCCTAATATTTATTTCCCTAGGCGATATACACTTGAACACTATATAAATTTATTTACTAGCCGTCCCCTAATTCACTATATTTTCAACAGCGCCTTTGTATCAATTACTTCTACACTATTGTGTTTAGGGATAGGAACTCCTGCTGCTTACGCCTTAGCACGGTTAACCCTAAGAGGAGAAAAAATCATCCTTGCCGGGATTATAATTATTACCTTATTTCCCTTTGTTTTGATTTTCCTAGGACTCCTGGAAATAATCCAAATTCTTAAACTAGGAAATAATTATTTAAGCCTGATTGTTTCCTATACAGCTATCAACCTTCCTCTCACCCTATTAGTGATGCGCAGCTTTTTTCAACAGCTACCGCGAGAGCTAGAAGATGCTGCTAAAGTGGATGGCTATAGCACCTGGCAAATGCTAATCCAAATTTTGTTACCCCTAACCGTTCCAGCGTTAGTAACCACAGGAATACTTACCTTTATTTTTGCTTGGAATGAATTTATTTTAGCCCTCACTTTCATTAGCCAAGAATCCATGAAAACTTTGCCCGTTGCTGCGGCTCAGTTGAGTGGTTCTTTAGGGAAAGAGATTCCCTACGGTGCGATTGCGGCTATGACAGTTATAGGAACATTTCCCTTAGTGGTATTAGTAATGTTTTTCCAAGGTAAAATTGTCCAAGGTTTAACATCGGGAGCAGTCAAGGGTTAACTCGTTGGGGGTTGAAGGTTGACGATAGTATGGCTAAACTAGAACTATATAATATTAATAAAATCTACAAGACTAACAAGGGTAATGTTATCCCAGTTAAAGACATTAGCTTAGAGGTGGATGAAGGAGAATTTCTTACCCTACTTGGGCCATCGGGATGTGGTAAGTCTACGATGCTGCGACTAATTGCTGGGTTAGAGCAACCCACCCATGGCAAAGTAGTTATCAATGGACGGGATGTTACTCATGTCAGACCAGGCGATCGCAATATTGCTATGGTTTTTCAAAGCTATGCTCTCTATCCTCATATGACCGTATATGACAATATGGCAGCTAGTCTGAAACTCCATAAAGTCCCTTGTGAGCAAATTTGCAGCCTGGTGCAGGACGTAGCTGGTAAACTGGGACTGGAAAATTTGATGGAGCGCAAGCCTAGTCAGCTATCTGGTGGTCAGCGCCAGCGGGTTGCTCTGGGCAGGGCATTGGTGCGGCAACCGGCTGTGTTTTTGTTAGACGAACCTCTAAGTAACTTGGATGCTTTGCTGCGAGAGCAAGTTAGAGCGGATTTGAAGCAGCTATTTGTTGCTCAAAAGGCACCCGTGGTTTATGTGACTCATGACCAAACCGAAGCAATGACCCTCTCAACTAAGATTGCGGTTTTATGTGATGGTAAGCTGCAACAGCTAGATACACCCCAGGGCATTTACAACCAGCCAGCAAATCAGTTTGTCGCTAGTTTTGTCGGTTCTCCCCAAATGAATTTACTGACACTTCACTGTCAGGGGAATTATGCCCTCTTGGGTGAGGTCAAAATTCCTTTGCCGAATTTGCCTCAAGTTCCGCCACAGATTGTTCTAGGTATCCGTCCAGAAGATGTAGCCCTAGCTCAACCTGAGGATAAATATAGGATTAAGGGTCGCATCTACCTGGTGGAAAATCTAGGCATGCATAATTTAATTAGTGTTAGGGTTAAGGGGTCAGACTCTCTCAGCATCCGGGCGTTATTACCAAATAATTTAACTTGGGAAACAGAAGAAGTGACCCTGGCTATATCACCCCAGTTAATTCACTGGTTTGATAGTGAAACATGGGTTCGCTTAGGGTCTCTTTAGAGCATCCCATAGCGGCTCTTTGATAGCATTTAATTCTACCCTCACGGGGTGACAAGCTAATTTAAAATCTTACAGGGGTTAGGTTTTAGGGGTTAGGTGTTAGGGAACATCGTCATGGCGTAGTAGTTGATTAAAACTATCTATACAGTTGGATTGGTGAAAATGGCTTCAACTGCTGGAAAATACAACAACACGAGTCGCTGTAATTTTCCCAAAACCTAAAACCTAAAACCTAAAACCTGCCTAGGTTTGAGCTTTGTTGTCACCCCTTGAGAATTCTACCCTAACTTTACCCAGTTTACCAGAAACAATTAGTTAAAAATATTAAGAAATATGTAGAAAATGGAGCCCTAGCAAGGAGAGGACAGCCACCAGAGGACAGTAATGTAAATAATAATGTAAACAATGTTTATATTTTGACAGTTAAAACTAATTTTGGTAAAATAAATAGGGTATAATTAGTGATGATTGTAATTAAGTTACAGTCACAGGAACTCGTAAATTCTCTACAGCCTAAAGCTAGATAGGGTTAAACGCGATCGCTAAACCGTAAGCTAAACCGTAAGCTAAACCGTAAACTAAACCGTAAACTAAAGCATCAACTTAGTTTAGCCAAAACCCCATTATTAATTAATATTCTTTAAATGGAGGGCAGAATGTCCCCAAACCCCCTGACTGTTATTGTCAAGATTAAGCCTGAAGAAGAGGCAAATCTAAAATCAATTCTCGAAGCAATTGACTCGGATCCAGCAAATAATCCCTATGTTCGCTTTCCTGAGAGCCGTCAAACCCACTTGGCGCGTTTTGCCATCCTCAATGATCCTGATAATGGACCGCGCTTGCTCTTTTCCAGTAATTATGATGGTGACTTAGATAGCTACCTCAATGAACTAATTCAGATATCACCAGGAATGGATAGCCTATGGGAAAAATGCCAAGGCTATACGGGCAAGGCACAATTCTCTGAGTTTATTAACCAACACTCCTATCAGCCCGAAGCCTTTTACATTGCCTTCCGTAACGAAACCGTCGAAAGCCTCAAGAACTACATCGCCATTCGGAAACATATTGAAAATTTCTTAGATCTCAAGGATGTAGCTAACTACCTAGATTGTTCAGGAATCAAGCCATTTTTAGATAAAGTTGCCCTGGTTTCTCAAACTAATACTTGGTGGGAAGTTGTGGGATTGAATGGATTAAAGATATTGAGAGGATTGGTAGCTCTGGGTCAAGGGATATTAAACTTAATTCGCCAAATCCTATTGGTTATAATAAATTTTCTAGCTAGCATACTGGGCAAACCGGAAAATAGAAGTGAAATTGGACAATATACTAGTGTGAAAGCTGATCTCGCTCAAAGTCAGCTTCTGGCCAATGCAGAAGACCGTTTTGTTCAGAACTCAATGAATCACCTTGTAGACATTAACCCTGAGCGACTCAAGCGTCTGAAGATAGTATTGTTTCTAGTTAATTGGGCTGGACAATATCTATTTCCACCAGCATCCCTAGTTAATATCACTACAATTCATTTTGCCCGTTGGCTGATTATTGATGAAGGGAAACGTTTACTATTTTTAAGTAATTATGATGGCTCCTGGGATAATTATCTGAATGATTTTGTTGATCGAGCCAGCGACGGATTAAACTCCATTTGGAACAACACAATGACTTATCCAGAGGGAGGCGCTCAGGATATTGGGGCGTTCAAACAATATTTCCGAGATTACCAAACCCCATCCCTAGTCTACTACAGCGCTTATCCTGAGCAAACTGTCCAAACTAGTTTGAGAGACCAACAAATTAGCAAAATGATCGGGACAAATTTTAATCAATCTGCGGTTGAAGAATGGTTAAAACTGCTCTAACGGTTTGTTGATAACGGTTTGTTGAAATAGCTACTGAATAGAAGACTTAATCGTCAGCTGGATGCAGCAATAAATCAGGGATAACTCTGTAACTCTAAACCCAGAAACGAGGGAAGCAACCATGTCAGAATTAACGCCAGAAGCACGGGAAGATATTCAGGGAATTATATTGAGTGGTTATGGGCATCTGCGCTATGCCTTATTTTTATTTGTTCAAATCAAGAACCCTAAACAAGCTCAGGCATGGTTAAAGACTATTCTCCCGGAAATCACTACAGGTAAATTGTGGCCAAAACGACCAGATGGAACCACCGAAAAACCTGAATATACCTTGAATATTGCCTTTACCCACAAAGGATTGCAAGCTCTTAACCTACCACAGCACACTCTCGAAACATTTTCCAGGGAATTAATCGAAGGGATAGCTACTTCAAAACGTTCTCGTATATTAGGAGATACGGCAGAAAGCGCTCCAGATCAATGGGATGTCGGTGGAGCAAATAATGAAGAGATTCATATGTTGTTGATCCTTTATGGATTAGACCCCGAAAGCCTCGCCCAGCAGCGCAACCAATTGCTTCAAGACCAAGACGATAGTCTAGTGGTTGTGGCAGAAGAGCCTGGGTTTAGAGCTCCTAGTAATAAGGAGCATTTCGGTTTTAACGACAGTATTTCCCAGCCGATCATTGAGGGGAATCGAAACAACCAAAACCCTAATCAAGATGTGGTTAAGACTGGAGAGTTTATCCTGGGCTATCCAAATCAATACGATTTCTTACCTGCTACCCCATCTGTGCCAGTAGACCAGGATAGTGATAATATCTTGCCCAGTTTTCCAGGTACAGAACTGTCAGAGTTGAAAGATTTCGGACGTCATGGAACTTACCTGGTATACCGGAAGCTAGCCCAGGATGTAGCTGGCTTTTGGGAATATATTGCCCAACAAGGACATGATGGCGAGGGTTGTCCCCATGCTCCAACCATGAGCTTGCTTGCCGCTAAGTTCGTAGGACGTTGGCCCAGTGGTACCCCCCTAGTGCTTGCCCCAGACCAGGATAACCCAGAGATTCAGGACAAGAATCAGTTCAAGTACTTACCAGAAGATAAAGAGGGTTATCGTTGCCCCATCGGTGCTCACATCCGTCGTAGCAACCCCAGGGATTCCTTTCTAGATGCCACCCCAGAGGATTCCTTTAAACTATCCAATCGGCATCGGATTATTCGACGGGGGGCTATTTACGGAGAACCTCTATTCCCCATCGATGATATCGAAAACGGTCAGTTGCCTGTGGATATTCAGGATGATGGCAAGCCCAGAGGACTACATTTCTTCAGTATTAATGCTAATATTAGGCGTCAATTTGAGTTTCTTCAGGAAACTTGGTGTAACAATCCTCGATTTAACAGTCTATATGATAGCAAAGACCCGATCATCGGAGATAATGACGGTTCTGGTCATATGACCATTGAGCGTTCACTGATTCGTAAACGAATTAATAACCTACCTCGATTTGTAACCGTCAAGGGGGGTGGATACTTTTTTATGCCAAGTATCACCGCCATGCAATTTATGGTTAATTGTGCTTGAATTGTCCAATGCCAGACCTTAGGTGCGCTTTCCGTAGGCGAATTAAATTCGCTAAAGGTGCGCTTTCCAATGGCCGGGGAACCCGGCCTTGGGTCGCACCTTCGGGTCGCACCTGTTCAAAACTACTATAGTGCATCTAAATAGTGCATCTAAACTATTATGATTCCATTTGCTCTAACCTTTGCAGCAGTTTTTTCCCTGGAAATTGGGTTGATCTCCGTGTTAACCGTAATGCCTCAGCTCGGTAAGCTAGGCAAGACTATCTCAGAATCCTTTATCCAAGCCCCTGGGCTGGACATGATCTTATCAGTGATAGTGTGGATTCCTTGGGTGATCAGTGGACTACTTTTAGGCTGGGTGGGGGTTTTGGCTGCCCTAGTGGGTCAAATATTAGCGCTACAGTTGTGGATTGTTGCTCATGAATTAGTCCATTCTGAAGCAGTAAAAGGACCGAGAATTGTTAGCTACCTCAATCAGCGGTTTGGCTGGTGGCGAAACCACTTGGCATTATGGGTGACAGCTGTCAGTGTGCCAGTGTTTTTTTTGATTCGCCTTGCTGAAGTAGCCTTGTATCCATTCCTAATCTGGTTACTCGGCTTCCCAAGTTACAAGCACAGTGAATGGGTCAATGTCAGTCGCCAGAAGTTTGAAGGCTTAGTTGGTCATGATCTGATTTGGTGCCTTTACTGTGACTGGATGACTGGGGTGTATTCCCTCGGTGCTGAAATGTTGAGGAATGTGGAATCTTTCTGGTGTCCGATCCGCTTTTACAATGACAAAAAGTGCGAGAACTGTCAGCTCGATTTCCCAGATATCGATGGCGGTTGGGTTGCCCAAGACGCAACCATGGGAGACGTTGTACAAACAATAGAAGACTATATGCCTAGCGATCGCCAATGGACATGGTTTGGTCACCCAGATCGAGGGAATAGGGAGTAGGGAGTAGGGACTCCCTCACAGGGGTAGGTTTTTAACAAAAACGTGAGGTGTAGGGTGTGGGTTGTGGGGTGTGGGGTGTGGGGGTACAGACAAGCGATGCAGCGCCTTCATGGGGGGGTTTCCCCCACTCGCTATTGCATCAAGACAATATACTTAATTTGTCGTTAAAAATCATCATTGTCTTGTACCCAAGCGCAAGTGGGGGAAACCCCGGCAGGTCGGGCTTTGGTGCGCTTTCCGCATCTAATTATTAAATTCGCGCTTATTGTCGCACCTCTGCATCGCTTTATTATCCCCCACACCCCACACCCCACCCCCTACACCCTCATAAGGGTAGGGACTCCCTACTTCGGCAAGACATCTAGGGGAAAAATCGAGAAAAATTCTTCTGTTGTTGGTTCTTTATGGGGGACATTATTCAGTCGGTTTCGTAGCCGAGAAACTAACTCGTAAACCTGCTTGCGAGGACGGTTGATTCCCCCTAAAGGTCTATGCTCTGGTAGAGAATGCCATGGGGTGTAGGACAAATCCTCACAAAATTTGATTTGCTCAGGAGATTCAAAAGCCTGAGCAGGAATCTTGAGAGTAGCTACTTTTTGATAGGGTGATTTCCAATCGATGGTGGGGTCTTCAATTGGCATCTTATCAGCATCGGTCTGAAACTGAATTAAGAAATCAAAGCAAGCTTCTTTATTGTTGAGATGTTCTCGGATTGCGTCGCGAAGAAAGTTTTCTGTTTTAGGAATCGACTTAGAACTAGTTGAGATATTATCAGGAGAAGGCTTCAGGGAGAATTTAATCGCTCCTGACCCATATTTGTATGGAGTTGTACTCCAATATTGAGATTCTAATGGACTGCGCATCTTAGACAACCGAATCCGTAGTCCGATCTGGATCTCACGCCAGCGCCATTTAAATGGATTAAGTCCATTTATGAAAAACTTTATGGGATTCCGGCTTCCGGAACGTTCAATTTCTGCAAAAAACTCAATGTAGTCTTTGGCATTGCGAACTACGAAAAGCGGGTGGTCTATTAGCAAAAAATCTTGGGTTTCTTCATATTTTTCATCCTCCAAGACTTTGTCTCCTGGTACACCCATCAGTTTAACCGCCATACCATGGGCATCACCTTTGGTATCCTTCTGCTCACTGAAATTTGAGAAGCGAATACAAGCGGCGAAACGCTTGCCTGGTTCTTTAAAAATACCAACTCTAATCTTGTCATCGTTAGGGAGGTTAGGGTCAATGATAAATTCTCCTCTAACACAACCATGAGCTTTGGGATGTTCTCCCCGTTTCACAGGAGGATTTTTGTCAATAAGTCGTTCACTGATTTGGGCAATTTCACGAGTAGCTTCTTCTTCATCCGGCGGTACGTTTTCCTGACCAATTTCTAATTTAGTCATCGCTTTCGCCTCTTTTACTCCTTTTGTGTTCTAGTATTATAGCATTAGGGTAGGGAGTAGGGAGCAGGGAGTAGGGAGTAGTATTTAGTTTTATCGTTTGTTATTTGAGTATTAGTTATAATGTCAGCTATCAGCTATCAGCTATAGCAATTCTACGACTTGTGAGGTACAAATATCTGGGTTTTAGGGACTTCGGAGCAGGGAGCAGGTAAGAGGAACCCACCCCTAACCCCCTCACAGGGGTAGGTTTTTTACATTAGGGTGAAATATGGGGCGACCCAGAGGAAGAGAAAAAGGAAAACAACGAAGAAATGATGATTAATAACGACAAATTAAGTACATTTTCTTATCCCCCACACCCCACACCCCACGCCCCACACCCCACACCTGAGGTCTTTGTAAAAAACCTACCCTTATGAGCCCCTAACCCCTCCCAGGAGGGGAAGGCAAGAGCCAATAGTCAAACAATTCTGTTTACCTCATGAGTCCTAGAAACGCTATATATCAGTAGCTTGTCAGAAACGGCTAAAGTATTTGCTGATAAAATTAAAGGACACTGGGCAATCGAAAATAAATTGCATTGGATTAAAGATGTGATTTTACAGGAAGATCATTGTTCTTTTAATGACACTCAAGCTACTACTAACTTTTCTATTCTCAACACAGTAGCTCTGAATCTTTTCCGAATTTTGGGCTTCGACTCAATTACCGAAGCCCAAAAATGGCTTCGTAACAAGTGGTCTAGGCTTTGGGTTTTGTTAGAATGAAACAGCCCTGCGGGTTTAGGGGGCATTGTTGCAATGGGAGCAAAGTGTTCTCGATTCCGCTGTTCCCAATACTGTCGGTTTTCCTGTTCCTCCTGCAAAATAGTTTGATACTCTACTTCGACTTGGGTACGATTGTCTTCAATGTATGACAGCGCAGCGCTTACTTGTTCTTTAGTGAGGTTAAGAACATCGCCAATAAACTTGGGTGGATACTGAGCTGTGACATAATCCATCACATCGTAGAGGGTGATGCGTGTTCCGGCAATGGTTAATCCCCATTCTGTGCGAATTATTATAGCTGTTTTGCTATTAGATACTGGAGCCATATCTATCGCTTTCTTAAAGTATCTCTATTGTACGAAGTGTTTAAGTATTCAGCGGTAGTGGTCAGCTTAAAATCAGGCGTTGTTTAATAATAGAATGATTTTAAGAGTAGGTGCGCGCCTTAAGCGGGCGAGTAAATCGCCCTTGGGTCGCACCTGTAGAACAGGCATCTTGGTGGAACAGGCATCTTGCCTGTTTCATTTCCGGGCGGGCAGGATGCCCACTCTACTGATAGTCATCCCGCGCCTCAGCAATGCCACATCTTTTCCTATTGCTCCGAGGTCTAGTGAGGAAACCAGGAATTTAACGCAACAGACAGTTGAACTATGATCGGAGTTATCTCCCTCCATACAGGAATGTGCAAATGTTTCAGACTTTGACGGATGGTTAC